>DATFYA010000128.1 GCA_035315345.1 Candidatus Methylomirabilota bacterium | reverse complement strand
AGCGGGACCGTTCACCTTGTTCGAGGCGTCGGGTCCCGACGCCGCGTCGATTCAGGCGACCGTCGACGCCTTCCGGGCCGCTCTCGGCGATCCGAACAACGGCAACACGGCGGGTCCGCTGACCAGCGGCCGGCGTGAGATCAACTGGGACGGCGGCGGGCAGTCCATCACCGAGTCGCCCACGCCGTTCCTCGGGTTCCAGGGCCGGGGCGCGGTGTTCACCACTCCCGGCACCGGATTCATCCAGGCGCCGCCCTCCCTCCTCGCCGCGGACTCGCGGTTCGACCCGAGCTACGCCAGCTTCGCCACGTTCAGCGCCCCGCGCGTGTTCTCGCCGCTCGGCAGCCCGTCCACCACCCTGACCTTCTCCGTACCTGGAACGAATGGGACGTCGACGGCGACCACGATCGCATTCGGCGCGGTCTTCTCGGACGTCGATTCGTCGACGAACGCCTCCCTCACCTTCCTGAACCGTCAGGGCGTGTCGCAAGGGACGTTCCCCGTGCCGGCCGCCGACAACAATGGCCTGTCGTTCCTCGGGCTGATCTTCCCGAATCTGCCCTTCAGCCAGGTGAACATCGTCAGCGGCACCGATCCCCTCGGGGTTGCCGAGAGCGGTAGCATCGACATCATCGTGATGGACGATTTCCTGTACAAGGAGCCTGCGGTGGTGCCCGAGCCGGCCACGCTGATCCTGCTCGGGGTCTCCGCGGTCGGGATGTCGCTCGCCGCGCGCCGGAGGAAGCGGGCGTCCTAACCCATTGCCTCCAGCGCGTCCTTCACCTCACGGGCGTCGAGCCCATCTCGGCGCCCGTGGCGCGTGGGGCCCGGCTCAGCGGTTGGAGGGCGACGGCTCGTACGCGGCGGCGCGCTCGTCGCGGTCGGTCGGGGCCAGCTCGGTCGCCGGATCCCCGGCCACGCGCGTGTGGCGCATCACGCGAGCCTGCCGGTAATCGTACGGCCGCGCCCGGTGCAGCACGCACCGGTTGTCCCAGATCACCACGTCGCCGGGCTGCCACCGATGTCCGTAGGTGCGCGGAGGCCGACAGGCGAACTCGAGCAGATCGGACAGGAGCTTCTCCGATTCCGCCTCGTCGAGACCCGGGATGGCGTGGGCGTGGCGGCCGATGAACAGCGCGGGACGACCGGTGACCGGATGAACCTTCACCAGGGAACGGAGCGGCTCGCCCTTGGTGTGGAAGCCGTAGCCCGTTCCGGTCTGGACGATGTGGCCGATCTTCGCTTGCGAGTGATAGAGCGAATGGTGCGCGGAGAGGCCGGCGACGCGCCGGCGCGTGGCCTCGTCCAGCGCCTCGTAGGCCGCGCGCATGTCGGCCCACTCGGTCTCGCCGCCCGCCGACGGCACCACCTGGGCCGAGAGCACGGAGGCCTTGGCGGCCAGCGGCATGTACGAGCTGTCGGTGTGCCAGCCCTCGTTGCCGCGCAGCGACTTGTAGCGGTGCTCGTCCGGCCCCATGATCGTGCCGTCGGGCTTCCGGTTGCTGATCGCCACCGCCTTCTGCTCAGGATCCGCAGCCAGTAGCTCGATGTCCCCGAATCGATTGGCGAACGCCACCTGTGCCTCCTCGGCCAGGTGCTGGCCCGGAAAGATCAGGAGGGCGCGCTCGTGGAAGGCCCGCTCCACCGCCTTCCACGTCACGTCGTCCATCCGGGCGAGCTCGAGGTCGGTGACCACCGCACCCAGCGTCGCGTCGATCGGCGTGACTGTCGGCTCCATGGAGGCCCTCCTCTGGTCTGGCAGGATGCGTCGACGTCCGGGTGGTGTCAAGCGCGCCCCGCCCGGCCTTCGGCGCTTGGGCCGCGATACCGCCGGCGGGCGCGGCGTACACTCGCCCCATGAGTCCCGACGGCGCCGCGAGCCCGAAGCTGGCCGTGGTCATGGTGGGGCTGCCCGCCCGGGGCAAGACCTTCGTGGCGAGGAAGCTCCAGCGCTACCTGTCCTGGCTCGGATACCGGACGCTCTGGGTCAACGTCGGCGACTACCGGCGGGCCCGTGCCGGCGCGAAGCAGCCCGCGGCCTACTTCGCGCCCGACAACATCGCCACGCGCGGCGAGCGCGAGGGATTCGCCACCGCCGCGCTGGACGATCTGCTCGACTGGCTCGGCAAGGGCGGCGAGGTCGGCATCTACGACGCCACCAACGCCGAGCCGGCGCGCCGCGAGCGGATCCGGCAGCGATGCGCGGCGGCGGGCGTGTCGGTCCTCTTCGTGGAGACGATCTGCGACGACCCCGCGATCATCGCGGCCAACGTCCGCCAGAACAAGCTCGGCCTCCCGGACTATGCGGGGGTGCGCGCCGACGAGGCGTTCCGCGACTTCCAGGCCCGCATCGCGCAGTATGCGCGGAGCTACGTGCCGGTGGCGGACGTCGAGGGCAGCTACGTCAAGCTGGTCGACGCGGGCCAGCAGGTCGTCACGAGCCACATCGAGGGCTATCTCCCCTCCCGGCTGGTCTTCTTCCTGATGCAGATCAAGCCCACCCACCGCCCCATCTGGCTGAGCCGGCACGGCGAGAGCGTATTCAACGTCGCGGGGCGGATCGGTGGCGATGCGGCCCTCACCGGGCGCGGACGGGAGTACGCCACGCTGCTCGCCGCCTTCGTGCAGGCGCGGACCGCACGTCCCGCGGTGTGGACGAGCACGCTGGAGCGCGCGGTCGGCACCGCGGCCCTCATGGGCGTCGTCCCGCGGACCTGGCGCGCCCTCGACGAGATCGACGCGGGCATCTGCGACGGGCTCACCTACGAGGAGATCCGCGCGCGGATGCCCGACGAGTTCGCGGCGCGCGCCCAGGACAAGTTCCGCTACCGCTATCCGCGCGGCGAATCCTACGCCGACGTCATCCAGCGGCTCGAGCCGGTCATCGTCGAGCTGGAGCGGCAATCGTCACCGGTTCTGATCGTGGCCCATCGCGCGGTGATTCGCGTGCTGTACGGCTACCTGATGGGCAAGCCGCAGGACGAGTGCCCTCACCTTCCGGTGCCCCTGCACACCGTGATCCAGCTGACCCCGACCGAGTACGACTACCGCGAGGAGCGCTTCGCGCTGTAGGCCGGCCGCCGCGGCTGCCGAATCCCCTGCCGGTCCCGGCCGTGGCGGTGACGGCCGGCGCGCCGCGCGGGCCCCCGGCCTACCCGCTCGAAACGCAGGCGCCTCCCTCGGCCGGTCCCACGTCCATCCCCGCCGGCGGAGTGGAGCGGACATCCGGCCGGGGCTCGGCGTGATCGTAGAAGCCGTCCGGCGTGAAGTGGTACGAGACCGTCGGTCCCACGAGGCAATGGAGATCCACCGGCTCCGTCCGCCACTCGCCGGACAGCTCCAGGCTCACGATCTGGTGATCCTTCGACTCGACACGGATCTTCATCCCCCGTTCCGGTAGGCGCGCTTCGCCCGGCCGCCCACCTCCTCCCAGTTGATGTTGGCGAAGAACGCCTCGATGTACTTGCTTCGCTCCGAGGGCTTGTAGTCGAGCAGGAAGGCGTGCTCCCAGGCGTCCATCACCAGGATCGGCTGGTAGCCGGCCGGGACACCTTGCTCGTGGAGGGTGATCCACTGGTTGGTCATGCGGCCGGAGAGCGGATCGCGAAACAACACGGCCCAGCCCACTCCGCGCATACCGCCGGTGGCGACAAAGTCCGCCTTCCAGGCATCGAAGCCGCCGTGGCTGTCCTCGAGCGCCCGCGTGAGGTCGGCGGACGGCCGGCCCTTGCCTTTCGGAGCCAGGTTGTCGAAGTAGTACTCGTGCAGCACCATGCCGCCGTACTCGTAGCCCAGGTGGCGGGTCATCTCGGCGTAGGCCGGATTCTTGGCCGCCTCGCCCGACTTCGCCATCTCGGCCAGCCGCTCGGTGAGCTGGTTCGTCTCCTTGACGTAGCCTTCGTAGAGGCCGAAGTGCATCTCGAGCGTCTTGTCCGAGATGCCGGTGAGGTTCGAGAGCGGAAAGCTGCGCGCCTTGTAGGTCATGGTCATGACGATCCCCCTCTGACAGGCAGGCAGCATCGGATGTGCCAGGGGGCCTTTCGAGCGAGTCGGACGCGCCGAGCGCGCTCCCGCACGACCGGCAAGGCCACGGACCGACGACCGCGGCGATGTTACCGGGTAGTTTCGACGGGCGCGTCGGCCCCCGGGACGGCCGATGTCATCGGCGAGTGCCGGCAGTCGATGAACGAGGACGCCAGAGCGACGAGTCGGAGTCGCCCGTCCGCAACGATCGTCATCTCGATGTAGGCCGACGGCTCCGTCTTCTTCCACGCCACGTCAGACACGATCTTGATCGAGTAGGCCCGCCCCTCGTCCAGGGCACGCGTGCCGACGTCGTAGGCCCAGAACGAGCGCTGCCGCCGCTCGTATGCCTGGTAGGCGCACCGCTCCTCGATCACCCGCCACGCGAACTGCTCCACGACCTCCGGGACGCCGGCGCCGCGAGCAAACAGGATGGGGGAGTCGAAGCCCACCGCCCGGGAAGCCGCGAAGGCGCACAGGGCGGCCACGATGGTGATTTGCACGAGGGCGCGACGCCCGCGCGCATTCTTCGGCCGGCCACCGCGCCACGCGAGGCTCATGGGCAGGCACCCGCCTTGCGCACCTGCACGAACAGGGCCCGCATCTGCTCGAACGTCTCCGTGTTGACCGGGCCCGGGATCGAGCGGCAGCCGTGTCCCTTCGCGTCGACGACGGTGACGGAGACGTCCGCATCCGGCAGGCGGAAGGCGCGGACGAGATCGCCGTTCCAGTCGAGCAGGAGGGAGATCTCCGGCGGCACGTTGAGCTGGAGCCGGTCGTTGACCTCGGTCTCCGTCTTCTGGCCGCGGGCGCTGCGGGCGTCGAGGCCGCGGAGGATGACCAGCGTCCCGGGGATCTCCCTGCGGATCCGGTCCTCCCATCCTTTCATCCGGCGCATGCCGTCGACCTTGCCGTAGATCAACAGCATCGCCTCGCCGCGATGGCGCGCCGGCCCGTCCACCTTGCTGTACTGATCCTTGAGGAGGATCTCCTTCCCGTCCTGCGCCCCCGCGCCCGGGGGCGCGAGCACCGCGGTGACGCCGATGAGCGCCACGAGCACGCCCGCCCGCGGCGCGACGAGTCGGGTGAGCGGCCGCCCCAGCGGCTGGAGCAGCACCAGCATCAGCGGCAGGAGCACGAACTGGCTGATCAGGCCGAGCAGGAAGGCGGCGCCGGCCAGGATCGCGAAGTGCACGGTCGGGACGAACGAACTGAAGATTCCGACCCAGAAGCCGACCGCGAGGGTGACGGTCGAGAACACCACCGCCCGGCCGGAGGACCGCACCATGTCCATCAACGCGGCCACGTAGTCGGCCTCCTGTCGGAACGCGTCCCGGAACGGGGCCAGCAGGTAGATCGAGTTGTCCACGATGGTGCCGATCACCACGCTGGCGATCATGGCGGTGGGCACCGACAGCGCGATGCCGCTCCAGCCCATGAGGCCGTAGACCATGAGGACCGGCGCCCCGTTGGGGATCGCGCACAGCGCGCCCAGCCGGATGGACCGGAACTGGATGGCCATCACCGTGAGGATGAGCACGAGCGCGATGGCGAGCCCGTGGACCTGGTGGCGCACCAGGGTCGTGGACATGTTGGAGAAGACGACGAAGTTGCCGGTGAGGCCGACGTCGGCGAGGCCGACCTGCTCGGCGACGTCGTGGATGCGCTGGAAGAGCGCCTGGGATCTCGCGGTGTCCAGGGCGGGCACTCGCGCGTTGACCCGCAAGGTCGCGCGGCCCTCCGCTCCGTCCGCCAGGAATCGCTCGAGGTCCGCGGGCGCTTCCTTCCGGAGGGCGTCGATGAAATCGCCGATGTCGGTCTCCGCGTCCGGCCCGTCGGGCAGGCGCGCGTAGGCGTCGTTGCCCCGGTGCATGGCGCGGTTGACGCGCGCGAGCAGATCCGGAAGGCCGGTCACCTTCCGCACGTCCGGCAGGTCCCGCAGGGCCGCCTCGAGCCGCGCCACCTTGCCCAGGATCTCCGGGCCCGGAGGCGCCGGCGTCGGCACGAGGATCTCGACCGCGTTGACCCCGGTCAGGTTCGCGTCGATGAATCGCGTGGCCGCGGCCAGAGGGCTCGCGTGGCGCAGGGAGCGCACGAGATCGGTCTCGACGTGGATCCGCAGCAGCCCGGCGACCGAGACCGCCAGCAGTCCGCCCACCGCGAGTGCGGTCGCGGTCCGATGGCGCGTCACCCATGCCACCACGGAGCAGAGCCGGCGCTCGATCGGGCCCGCCTCGAAGGCGCGGACGACCCGCGCCGGCAGATCGGGCAGCGAGGCGAGCAGGAGGGGGGTCAGCACGATGGTGTGTCCGTAGCCCAGCATGATGCCGATCGCGGTGAACAGGCCGAACTCGCGAATGGCCGGGATCGGCAGCACGAGGAGCGCGAGGAACCCGATGGCCGCGGTCAGCGCCGCGTTGAAGCACGGCGTGCGCATCCGAGCGTGTGCCTGGGCGAGGGCCACCGGCCGGGCCAGCCCCTGCGCGCGCGCGGCCAGGTACTGATTGAGGAGCTGGATGGTGCCCTCGAGCGACATGACGAGGATCACCGGCGTCATGAGCGACGTGACCGGGTTGAGGGCGCGGCCGGCCAGCCCGAACAGGCCGAGGGCCCAGACCAGGGCGAGCGTGACGGTGGCCAGCGGCACCACCATGCCGACCGGATGACGATAGAGGATGGCGGTCATCACGGCCAGGATGAGGAACACCAGCGGGACGAAGATCGCCTGATCGCGAGCGATATAGCGGGCCACGTCCGCCTTCTCGACGGGAATGCCCGCCACGAACGTCGCGAGCCCGAGGCCGGACTCCGCCCCCAGGCGTCGCAGGTCGGCCACGAGCCGGCTGCGCCAGGCCGCGTCGCCGGGCCCTTCCTCGAGCTCGACGATGAGCGCGGCGGTGCGGGCGTCCTTCGCCACCAGGAGGCCGCCGAAGATGGGATGAGAGCCCAGCTCCTCACCCAGCGCGGCCGGCTCCAGCTTGCCGGCCACCACCTGTTGGTATGGGTAGATCGGCACCGGACCCAGCTCGTCGCCGTCCAGGTCCCGCACGCTGGTCGGGGACAGGACGCGCGCGACGTGGGGCAGCGCGGCGACGCGACGGGTGAGTCGATCGAGCCGCTCGAGCGACTCGCGCGTGAAGAGCCGATCGGAATGGAACGCGACCACGACGATCTCGTCGGAGCCGAAGAGCGACTGGAATCGATGCAGGCGATCCAGATCGCCCGGGCCGGACGGGATCATGGCCTCGACGCCGGGGTCGATCCGAAGGGTGAGCGCGGCCCAGCCGAGCAGGACCGTCACCGCCGCGACGGCCGCGAGGGCCAGCCGGCGATGACGGAGCAAGAGCGCGATCATGCGCTCGGCCGACCCGGCGCTCCGAACCCGGGCGCGCTAGACATACGCGCGCTCCGCCCGGCGGATGGCGCGGTAGCGCGCGAAGGCCCGACGCTCGTTCTCGAGGCCCACCAGCGAGCGGAGCGAGCAGCCCCGGAAGGTGTGCGTCAGCATCCGAAGGCCATGGCGCATCGCGAAGCCCGGGTTGTGCCGTAGGGCGGCGGGCAGATGGCGCACCTTCATCCACCGCTCCGCCCGCCATCGGAGGAACTCGATCTCCTCGGCGGGGAGGTGCTCGCTCCGCACCACCGCGGTGGTGCCGTCGTACTCGGCCACGTCCTCGGTGACGATGAGGCCGCGCTCGCGAAAATCCTTCGCCATCGGCGTTCGCGGATAGGGCGTCGGGTGCTGGATGTACGGATAGTCCACGTAGCGGCGCGCGAACGCCAGGTTGGCCTCGATGGCCTCGCGGGTATCGTCGGGATTGCCCACGATCAGCCCACCCACCACGTACATCTTGTGCCGGTGGAGATGATCGATCGCCTGGATCGTGGCGTGATCCGCGGCCTCGCGGGCTCCTCCGCGCCCGGTGTTCTTGGCCCGCGCGCGCAGGAACGCCAGATCGCCGTCCAGGACGTTCTCGATCCCGAGGAACACGTAGCGGAAGCCGGCCCGGCGCATCAAGGGCGCCAGCGTCGCTCCGTGATTGGCGATGGCCGAGGTCATGGCCTGCACGATGTACTCGAGGTCGTCGAGGCCCGCCTCCACGATGGCCCGGCAGAGGGCCTCGAACCGCCGGACGTTCAGCGTGATGTTGTCGTCGACCAGGAAGATGGTCCGCGCGCCGTGGGCCCGTGCGTCGCGAATGTCGGCCAGCACCCGATCGAAGGTGTAGGTGTGGAAGTTCCGGCCGCGCATCTCGATGATCGAGCAGAAGCTGCAATCGAACGTGCAGCCCCGGGAGGTCTCCACGACGTCGACCTGCCGGCCGACCATCGTGTACCCGGTGAGGACCCTCGCGGCCCGATTCGGAGGCTTCAGCTCGCCGCTGGCCAGACCGGTCACCGCACGATCGGGATTGTGATAGAAGCCGCTCTCGGTCCGGAAGGAGAGCCCCGCGACGTGCCGGTAACCGGCGCCGGCCTCGATGGCCTGGATCAGCTCCCGGAACGTGAACTCCCCCTCGCCGCGGATCAGGAAGTCGGGCGGCTCGCCGGCCGTGGTGTACGCGTCGGGCGCCAGGCTCGGATCGTAGCCTCCGACCGCGATGCGGGCGGCCGGCCGCAGCTCGCGCAGCAGGGCGATGAGCTTCAGCGCGGTGCGTCGCTGGAACGTCATCACCGAGAGGCCCACCACGTCCGGCTCGCGCTGCCGCACCAGGCGCTCCACCGTCTCCCGCACCCGCGTCTGGACGAGGATGAGATCGGCGACCGCCACGTCGTGATGGGCATCGACGTTTCCCGCGATCGACGTCAGCGCCCCGTTCGGCATCCGGATGGCCAGCGAGGGCATGTGCTCGAAGGAGTCCGGCATGGAGAGAAGCAGCAGGCGCATGGGACGGCTCACGGCCTACAAGACTATCAGCCTTCGAGGCCGCCGGCCGCTCCGGCGTGCGGGCGTGGAGGAGCGGGCTCCGGCATGCGGCGCGTCACGCGTCCCGGCGCCGGTGGCCCGACCCGCATGGACAGCTTGTGAAGGGCCCGCCCGAGCCGACGACGCAGGGGGGACAGCTACGTGGCGCGCCGGCCCTCGCTCTTCGCCTTCTTCCCGGCCGCGCGCGCCTGAGCCGTTCGTGCCAGCCGCAGGTTCGCCCGCTTCTTCTCCAGTGCCTTGGCGCGGGCGGCGGCGTCCAGCCTGGTCATCTCGTGGAGCTTGGCGAAGTGTGCCGCATCGGCGGCTTCGATCTTCTGGATCAAGGCCAGCATTCTCGCGCTGAGTGCCATGGATTGACGCTCAGTCCAGGGTCGCCAGGCCCGATGTCATCTTGTTCCGCTCATCGCGCCAGATGGCAAAGCAGGTGGCGTGAACCCGAATCTGCCGGAAGCCCTCGTGGGCAACTCGGTACAGCACTTCCTCAGACGAGACCGGCGTAGAGCAGGCGTCGCATCCTTCGTCAGTGCCGTTGGTCGCGGAGACCGCGCCGCCGCGGTTTCGAGGCAATCGGCCATCCGCGATCCTGTCCCGCACGAGCCGACGCACAGTCACATCGTTCATTCTCAACGCTCCGAGTGAAAGACCAGACGGGGCAAGCCAGAACACCGGGGTCTCGACGCCTGATGCGTCAACCCGAGAGGCCGGGGTGGCGGCACGCCATAATACCGCCATGCGCATCGCTGCACAAGCGGCGCCGCGGCGCGAGATCGTGGGCCCGAGGACTCGTGGGAATGGGTGGAGCCGGGGGCGGGAGTTGAACCCGCGACCTACTGATTACGAATCAGTTGCTCTGCCACTGAGCTACCCCGGCGTTCGTCCGTAGACTCTACCACTTCCGGCACATTCTGTCCCTCGTGCCCCCGCGGCATCCCTATGCGCTACCGTTCCGTCACTGGCATTGCGGCTCACGACGGGTACGTCCGTGGGCGATTCGGCAAACACCCTCGCCCGCTTGAAGTGTCTGGGGGCTACCACCCTTCACCTGGGAGTCGATGATCTGGATCATGCCTTCCTTCCCGGACACATCGAGAAGATCTCTCGTCAGCAGACGTGTCATTGTTCCCGCGGCGGTGCGACGGGCTCCGACCTGGTCGTTTGCGCCGCCAAATACCTGGACGACCCCGCCAACCGTCAAGCAACCGCTGCCCCGACTCGCCACTCATCTCTTGTCTACTCGTTCTGTCTTGGTCGAGTCTCGGCAGAGCAGCAACGCATCGAGGCTGAGGGGAACGCATTCGCACGTTGCGAGGAGCAATGCCCGCCCAGCCCGGTGAAGGCGGCAACAGCGCAAGCGTCAAGCGCACATCGCAGAAACGCCGAGCTCAAGCCACCCTCCGTCGCCTTCGCAGTCAGATTCGAGACGTGCGGATTCCCGGCAAGAAAGCACAACGAGAGCTGGACGTGAGTCCGGGCTGACGCTGCTCGGATCGGAGGGCGGTCGAGCCGGAATTGGGCTACAGGAGGCTTTTCCCGCTCATGGGCCCGGCGGGCCGGGCTCCGAGCAGGTCCACGATGGTGGGAGCGACGTCGAATGCCGACCGCACGCCTCGGTCGCCGGGATCGAGGCCCGGTGCGAGCACGCAGGCCATGCCGTACCGTCCGGTGTGACCGCCGGTCCGGCGGAGCGGCACCGGCCCGACCAATCCCAGACGTGGATGCTCGAGCGCGGTGACCACTCCGCGCCAGACGACGATCAGGTCGGCCTCGGAGCCGGTCAGGGCCAGCGGATCGCGGGTGTCCGCGCACTCGATCGAATCGACCGCGGGCTCACCCGTTCGCGGGTTGCGGCACTCGCCGAGCATCTGCGTCATCGCCTCGCATGCTTCCTGGTAGCGCGACGGCTCGATCATGCCGTCCCGCTCGCGGCCTCGCAGGTTGAGACGAATGCGCCCGTCGTAGAACGATGGCAGCGCGAACGCCGGCATGCGCGGCCAGTGACGCCGGTAGCGTAGGGCCGGCTGCCAGTGGAGGTCCTGCCGGGCCCTGGGTCCGCCGTGGGCGCGCCAGTCCCCCACCGCGGCCCGCGCTCCCTTGAGCGCCCCTTTGACGGGTGCCGGCAGGCGTCGCACCAGCGTGCGCAGCGGTCCCGGGCGAGGCCAATCGAGCAGCTCCGCGGAAACGGGCGGCACCCAGGCCTTGCTGGCCGCCGTCCAGCCTGCCCCGTCCTGGAGGATGGGCACGCGGCCGGGGCTCGCGGCCCACTCCGACGGCACGCGGAGGAGCGGATGACCGAATGCGTCGCGGTACAGCAGCTCGGGGAGCAACACCATGGAGGCGACGTCGGAGTGGTTCGGCCCCATCCCGCCCGGATTGAACGCGATGAGCGCGGTGTGCCCGTCGGAGGGCATGAGCTGTCCGACCATGCGGTCCAGCGACCGGTGCACGTCGACGAGCGCGCGCTCGGCGGCCGGTGCCGAGGGATGCCCGTGGAGGGGATGGCGCGCGTCGACGCCGTGCCACAGCGCCTCGACCGCGCCGTGGAGCTCGCCCACCACCGTGATGAAGAGATCCCAGTCCGGGAATCGCTCCGTCGCCAGCCAGCACGCCGCCGCGGAGCGGAGATCGAGGGCGCGGCAGAGCGACTCGCCCATCGTCTGCGTATCGGCGGACGAGGGAAACGGCATTCCGTACGTCCAGCGGGAGGCCGGATAGGGCCCGAACCGGGATTTGAACTCCGCCAGGAAGCCTCCCGGAGTCGCGGTCAGCAGGCTGCCGGGATCGTGAGCGCCCCACCCCACGATGCCTCGCGTGTCGGGCGCCCGGTGCAGATCCACGTAGGGGGTGTCGAAGACGACGACCCGCCGATCGAGGCCGGTCCACCACGGGGTGAACCGGGCGCCCTCCTGCCACGCCTGGTAGGAGGCCGGATCGAACTCCACCGCGGCCCAGCGGCGCCCGGCTTCGGGCGAGAGCCCGGAGGCGACGTGCTCCCACGCCAGGCCGGTGCGCTGGGCAGAGCCGTGGTCGAGCCGGAAGCAGGCGGCCCGGCGGTGCAGCTCGGCGAGCGCGGGCATCTGGCCCGCGGCCATGAGCCGCTGGGCGATCGAGATCTCGAGGCCATCGAGGCCGATGACCAGCACGCGTGGACGAGCCATGGGCCCTCAGTCTAGCGCAGTGGGGCGAGGCGCGCGGCCGTGAGCCCGAAGGGTGGCGGCGGGAGCCGCCGAGGGGTCGACTCGACGCGTCAGCGATGCGCCCGGACGCCCGCCTGGTCGTCACGAATTTGTTACAGTGTGTCGCCGAGCGGCGCCATGGAAGTCGATGCCGTCTACACGTGGGTCAATGCGCTCGACCCGGCGTGGCGTGCGCCGTACGAGCACTTCGCCGCTCTCGAGCTCAAACCGCGCGGCCGCGACCCCGCCACCGTCGCCTCGATCCGGCACACCGACAACGACGAGCTCCGCTACAGCCTGCGCAGTCTCGAGCGGTACGCCCCGTTCATTCGCCGCATCCACCTCGTCGTCGACGGCGCGCCGCCTCAGTGGCTCGACACCTCGTCACCCGAGATCCACGTCGTCGGTCACCAGGAGATCTTCCCGGACGGCTATGCGCTCCCGGTCTTCAGCTCCTATCTCATCGAGGCGTTCCTCTGGAGGATCCCGGGCCTCGCCGAGCGGTACGTCTACTTCAACGACGACATGCTCCTGGGCGGGCCGTGCACGGAGCGCGACTTCTTCGACGAGCGGGGCCGGGCGGTGGTCCGGATGAAGCCCGAGCTGATCCATGCGCCCCGGGACCCGGACGATCTCATCTACTACGAGATCCTCCGGAACACCGGGCGCGGAATCCGGCGCCGCCTGCGGCTCACCCACCCGCCGCGCTTCACGGCCCGGAGGCCGTGGATGCCGATGCTCCTGCGGCGCCTCCTGCACGACCGACTCTCGCTCAACATGATGGTCCACATCGCGCAGCCGTATCAGCGAGCTCTCTGGCCGACCTGCCTCGAGATGTTCCGGGAGGAGCTGGCGATCCTGGCCCGGTCGAGGTTCCGGCATCGGCGCGGCTTCTGGCTCAATCTCGCGTACCAGTACCTGGCGCGGGAGCGCGGGGCTGCGGTCTTCAGCTACGAGCCGAGCGACATGGTCGTCTGGCGCCGCCTGGTTTTCGCCAATCCCGCGCTGCACAAGGCGAGACTTCGGGAAGCGGCGCGGAGCGGGATCAAGTTCCTCTGCCTCAACGACGGCCTCGACACGAGCGGAGGCGACTGGCGCCGGTTCATCGAGGAGGCGCTGAGCGAGGCGCTGGGCGCGCCGAGCCGGTGGGAGAAGGCGTGCGCCGCCTCTGCGCCGCCCGCCCCGAAGGCCGCGGCCCCCTGAGGAGGCCTATCGCCGGCCCGCGCCCTGCACCTGCTCGAGCGCCTCGCGCCGCTGCTTCTCGACGTTCAGCTCGTCGGTGAGCTGCTTGATCTTGGCCTCCACCTGGCCGCGCTCGTCGGCCAGCCGCACCTTGAGCGCCTCGATGTCCGCGCTCTGACGGCCACCCTCCCACCAGGAGAGGGCGGCCGCGCCGAGGATCACGCCGACCAGCAGCGCCAGCAGCGAGACGACGACGCCGGAGCGCCCCATGCGGCGCGCCGGGTCAGCGCTTCGCCATCGCGGGGGCGGCGGCCGCCGCGCCCTCGACCTTGATGCGCATGCCGTAGAACGACCGCCACACGAAGATCACCGACACCACGAAAAAGATGGCGGCCAGCACCGAGGTGAATCCGCTCCCGCGCTCCGCGGTCAGGGAGACCGCCAGCTCGACCGCGAGCAGACCGAAGAGCGTGGTGAACTTGATGATCGGGTTCATCGCCACCGACGAGGTGTCCTTGAACGGATCGCCGACCGTGTCCCCCACCACGGTGGCCGCGTGCAGCGGGGTGCCCTTCTCCTTCAGGTCCACCTCCACGACCTTCTTGGCGTTGTCCCACGCCCCGCCCGCGTTGGCCATGAAGATCGCCTGGTAGAGGCCGAACAGGGCGATCGAGATGAGGTAGCCCACGAAGAAGTAGGGCTCCACGAAGGCGAAGGCCAGGGTCACGAAGAAGACGGCCAGGAAGATGTTGAACATCCCCTTCTGGGCGTACTGGGTGCAGATCTCCACCACCCGCTTGCTGTCGGTGATGGAGGCCTTGGTCGTGCCCTCGAGCCGGATGTTGGCCTTGATGAACTCCACCGCGCGGTAAGCCCCGGTGGTCACCGCCTGGGTGGAGGCGCCGGTGAACCAGTAGATGATGGCGCCGCCGCTGATGAGGCCGAGCAGGAACGGGGCGTGCAACAGCGAGAGCTTGTCGAGATTCTGGGTGAGGCCGGCGGTGAGCAGCACGATGATCGAGAAGATCATGGTGGTCGCGCCCACCACCGCGGTGCCGATCAGCACCGGCTTGGCGGTAGCCTTGAAGGTGTTGCCCGCGCTGTCGTTCTCCTCGAGCAGGTGCTTGGCCGCCTCGAAGTTGACGTCGAAGCCGTAGTCCTTCTTGAGCTGCTGCTTGATGCCCGGAAGCGTCTCGATGACGGACAGCTCGAACACCGATTGAGCGTTGTCGGTCACCGGGCCGTAGGAGTCCACCGCGATCGTGACCGGTCCCATGCCGAGGAACCCGAAGGCCACGAGGCCGAAGGCGAACACCGCCGGCGCGGCCATCAGGGCCCCGAGCCCCATGGTGCTCACCCAGAAGCCGATGCTCATGAGGGCCACCATGGTGAGGCCGAGCCAGTAGGCGCTGAAGTTGCCGGCCACCAGGCCGGACAGGATGCCCAACGAGGCGCCGCCCTCCCGGGCCGAGGTGACGACCTCGCGCACGTGCGAGGAGTTGGTCGAGGTGAAGACCTTGACGAACTCGGGGATGATCGCCCCGGCCAGCGTGCCGCAGGTGATGACGGTGGAGAGCTTCCACCAGAGGGTGCCGTCGCCGAGGTCGGGGATCATGATCCAGGACACCAGATAGGTCAGCACCACCGAGACGATCGAGGTCAGCCAGACCAGGCCGGTGAGCGGGGCCTCGAAGCTCATGGTCCTGGCCGCGCCGTAGCGGGCGCGGGCGAGCGCCTCGTTGACCAGGTAGGACCCGCCGCTGGCCACGATCATGATGATGCGCATCACGAAGATCCACACCAGCAGCTGCACCTGCACCAGCTCCTGCGGCACCGCGAGCAGGATGAAGGTGATCAGGGCCACCCCGGTCACCCCATAGGTCTCGAAGCCGTCCGCGGTCGGTCCGACCGAGTCGCCCGCGTTGTCGCCGGTGCAGTCGGCGATCACGCCGGGGTTGCGCGCGTCGTCCTCCTAGATGTTGAAGACGATCTTCATCAGGTCCGAGCCGATGTCGGCGATCTTGGTGAAGATGCCGCCCGCGATGCGGAGGGCGGCCGCCCCCAGCGACTCGCCGATGGCGAAGCCGATGAAGCAGGGCCCCGCGTAGTCGCGCGGGATGTAGAGGAGGATGCAGAGCATGATGAACAGCTCGACCGACACCAGCAGCATGCCGATGCTCATGCCCGCCTTGATCGGGATCGCGTAGACCGGGAACGGCAGCCCCTTTAAGCTCGCGAACGCGGTGCGGGAGTTGGCGAAGGTGTTGATGCGGATGCCGAACCACGCCACCCCGTAGCTGCCGAGGATGCCGATCACGCTGAACAGCAGGATGATGAAGACCTTGATCCCCTCGAAGTGCTGCAGGAACCCGAAGTAGAAGACGATGATCACCGCGATGAACAGCTCCAGGATCATCAGGAACTTGCCCTGGGTGATCAGGTAGGTCTTGCAGGTCTCGTAGATCAGCTCGGAGATGTCCCGCATGGACTGGTGCACCGGCAGGTTCTTGAGCTGCGAGTAGATCACCAGGCCGAAGGCCAGGCCGGCCAGGCAGATCAGGAGGCCCCACTGCAGCAGCGTGCGGCCGTTCATGCCCACGAAGCTCGCCTGCGCCAGGTCGGGCAGCTTCAGCGAGGCCTCGCCACCACCCTGGTGCGGCGCCGGCGCGGCCGCGGCGGCCGGGGGCGACGTCTGGCCCAGCGCGACGGGAGGCAGCGCCAGCGAGAGAACGCTCAGGACGAGCAGCGCCCACGCGAGCGGGGTGAGCGCGCGGCCGGGCAGGTGCCGAATCGCATCCATAGTCCGAATCTCCTTGAGCCGGTTCGAAGGGTGAGTCGGGTCGCCAGGACCGCCGCGAGCCCAACGCGTGTTTATACCCCACCGGGCCGGCGGCCGTCAACGCGGCGCGTCGCCCGAGAGTGCGCGCCTAGTGGCCCCCTAGTCGCGCAGGAGGGTCTCGATTTCCTCGCGGTGAGGGCCGAAGCCGTCGAACAGGCGCTCGCCGATCACGACGGTCGGGACGCCGAGCCGCCCCGCCCGCGCGAAGAGATCCAGGCTCGCCTCCGGATCCTTCCCGACGTCGCGCACGTCCACCGCCACGCCGCGCGCCTGGAAGAATGCGAGCGCGGCCTCGCCATCGACGTTGCCTTCCATCGTGAACACCAGCGCCTTTTTCACGCGGCGTCCACGATACCACCTCGCCCTTGACGCTCCAACGTCCGGTTTGCTAGCATCCGCGCCCGGTCAGCCGGCATGACCCGAGTCGATCTCGTGGCCACGATGGCCGCGGCGAGCGGATGGACCAAGGCGGATGCGGATCGCGCCCTGCGCGCGTTCCTCGCCTCGGTGCGCGCGTCGCTCAAGCGGGGACAGCCGGTCACGCTGGTGGGCTTCGGCACCTTCTCGGTCACCCGCCGCAAGCCGCGCCGAGGCAAGAACCCGCGCACCGGTCAGCCCATGCACGTTGCGGGCGGACGCACGCCGCGCTTCAAGCCGTCGCGTGAGCTCAAGCGGGCGGTCCGGTAGGGATTTTCTCTCGGCAAAATCGCTCGCCGGGTAAGATGGACCCAGTGCGCGCCATCTCCGTCCTCGCCGTCAGCGCGGCCCTCTGGCTCGTCGCAACACCGGCATCAGCTCAGAACAGCAGCGTCAACGGTCGGCCCCTGACCTTGAGCGCGGAGTCGGTCTTGCTCCTCGACACCCAGGGCCGGGTGCTCTACGCCAAGAATCCCGCCGAGGACCACGCGCCCGCGAGCCTGGTCAAGCTCATGACGCTCTATCTGGCCTGCGAGGCCATCGAGGCCGGACGCGCGCAGTGGGACGAGCCAGTGCTGGTGAGTCATCGCGCCGCGCTGACCCCGCGCTATCGCATGGGGCTCAAGACCGGCGAGACCGCGCCGCTGCGCACGCTGCTCGAGGGAGTGGCCATCGCCTCCGCCAACGACGCGGCCACCGCGGTGGCCGAGCATCTCGCGGGCACCGAGGACGCCTTCGTGGCGTCGATGAACGCCAAGGCCGAGGAGCTCGGTCTCGGCCACACCCACTTCGCCAACGCCCACGGCCTGCCGGATCCCGCCCAGCGGAGCACCGCCCAGGACCTGGCCAAGCTGATCGGACGCCTTCTCGACGACTACCCGTCGTCGCGGCCACTGCTGGGTGGTGCCACGTTCGTCTATCGCGGCCGCGTCTACAGCCGGCGCATCCCGCTGTTCCAGGACCCCGGCGGCGTGCAGGCTCTCAAGACCGGCTTCACGCGAGAGGCCGGCTACAACCTGGCGGTGTCGGCGTGGAAGTCGGGGCAGCAGTTCCTGCTGATCGTGCTCGGCGCGCAGACGCGGAGCCTGTCGTTCCGCGACGCGCGCACGGTGCTGCGCTTCGGGTTCTACGAGACGGGCCTCGAGTCCGCGCCGGTGGCCCCGGCGCCGCGACGGCCCCGGCGGCCCGCCCTGCCGCCCCGTCGGCCCAGCGAGCGCCGCTCGCGAGCCGCGGTCCCCGGCACCAGCTGAGGGCGGGCACGATGGCCGCCCCGCGCGCTTTCGTCTTCGACGCCTACGGCACGCTCTTCGACGTCCACTCGGTGATCGAGGCTGCGCGCGAGATCACCTCGGATCCTCAGACCCTGTCCAACCTCTGGCGCCAGAAGCAGCTCGAGTACACCTGGCTGCGCTCGCTCATGGGGCGCTACGAGGATTTCTGGGCGGTGACCGGGCAGGCGCTGCGGTTCGCCCTGCGCCGGCTCGGCATCACCGCCGCCGAGGCTCAGGTGGAGGCGCTGATGAGCGCCTACCTCACGCTCGCGCCGTTTCCCGAGGTGCCCGCGACGCTGCGGGCGCTCGCGGGGACACCCCTCGCCATCCTCTCGAACGGATCGCCGTTCATGCTGGAGCGCGTGGTGCGCGGGAGCGGGCTCTCCGGGGCCTTCGGCCACGTGCTGTCGGTGGACGAGGTGAAGGTCTACAAGCCCTCGCCGCGTGTCTACGAGCTGGCTCCGCGCGCGCTGGGGGTGGCGCCGGGGGAGATCGTGTTCGTCTCCTCGAACGCCTGGGACGTGGCGGGCGCGGCCGCCTTCGGGTTCACCACCTGCTGGTGCAACCGGACGAACGCGCCGGCCGAGGAGCTTCAGGTCACGCCGGACTACGAGGTGGACCGCCTGGACACCATCCGCGAGCGGCTCGCGTTCTAGCCTCGAGCCTTCTCGTCTCGCTTCGAGCCGCGGAACGTCCTGGGGCGCCGGGCGGGGTCAGGACGTGCCGCGCGCTGCGTACGGCGGTCTACCGCTTGGCCAGCCGCTTCCGCTTCACGTAGGCCCAGATCTTCTTCGTCATCTCCGAGGGGCCGATGGGCTTGCTGCCCATGACCGACTCCAGGGTGTCGTCGCAGCCCTTGAAGTTGATGGAGTAGCCACCAAACGCGAGCTTCTTCTTGGCCATTCGTCATTCCTCCCTCGTTGAGTGTTTGGGGGTCCTGCCCGGCGCCCCCCGAAACGGCCGAGGGTATTATGGACGGACTCCGAGGGAGAGAAAAGCGAAAAATACAATCCCTAGGGGGGTCTCTACGAGGGAAAGACTACCCGGTGGGGGTATACCCCCCGGGGGCTCCCTCCCCGCTCAGCCCCTCCCGGCGAAGGCCGGCATCACCTCGCGGGCGAACCACCGCAGCTGCTCCTTGAACTCGGCGGGCGGCAGCCCTTCGGCCCAGTGGATCATGCACTGATCGAGGCCGGGATAGCGGGCCTCGATCTCGCGGATCGCCTCGATCACCTCGGACGGACGGCCCACGAGCCACGCCTTCTGCTCGACGCCATCGCGCAGCGTGGGCACGCGCGCGGGCGCGCCCGGCGTGCCCCACGAGCGCCCCTGCTCGTCGGCGTAGCGCACGAAGCCGAACGGGGCGAACCACTTGTAGCGCTCGTCGTGCGCGGGCTCGAGCCGGCGAATCGCCTCCTCCTGCGACTCGGCAAGGTAGAGGCCCACCCCCCAGCAGAGATCCTCGCCGAGCTGCTTGGGCCGACCGTGACGCGCGCACGCGTCGCGGTAGGCGCGCGCGACCTGGTCGAGCACCTTCTCGCCGTTCAAGGTCACCATCGCCTTCAGCCCCATGCGGGCCATGTAGTCGATGGACTTGCCACTGGCGATGGGCATCCAGATCTCCACCGGCCGGTGGATCGGCCGCGGCACGCACGTGATCTCGCGCAGGCGATAGCCGCGGTAGTCCACGTCGGGCGGGATCACGTAGTACTTGCCCCGGTGGCTCCACGATTCCTCGTTGAAGCACTTGAGCAGGACCTCCATCTGCTCCTCGAACATCTCGCGGTTGGCCGCCGCGTCGAGTAACGGCGCCCCGAACGACTCGACCTCGCGGGTGTGGTAGCCACGGCCGACGCCCATGATCACGCGGCCATCGGTGACGATGTCGGCCATCGCGTAGTCCTCGGCCAGGCGCACCGGGTGCCACATGGGCAGGATGTTGAACGCGCAGCCGAGCTTCAGCCGCCGGGTCTGGGTCGCGAGCCAGAGCGAGAGCTGCACCAGGTTCGGCAGCACCTCGTAGCCTTCCCGCTGGAAGTGATGCTCGGCCGTCCACAGGCAGTAATAGCCCTGCTCGTCCATGAGCTGGGCCACGTCCTTCGCGGTCTGGAAGGCCTCGATCAGGCGCTCGTTGGGATAGCGCCGCTGCTCGGTGGGCGTGCCCGCGAGGCCGACGTTGTCCAGCTCGATCTGTCCCACGTAGAGGACCGAGAATTTGGTGATCACTTGGCTCTCCAGCCTCCGTCCACGACCAGGGTGTGCCCGGTGATGTAACCCGCCTCGTCCGAGGCCAGGAAGCAGACCGCGGAGGCGATCTCCTCGACGGTGCCCCGGCGGCCCGCCGGAGCGATCGCGCGCACCGCCGCGTCGTCCACCGCGACGCCGCGGCCGCTCATGTCGGGGACGCCCGGCCCCAGGATCTCCTGCGAGTGCGCGCGCAGGCCGGTGAGGATCGGGCCGGGGGCCACCGCGTTGATCGTGATGCCGCGGGCCGAGTAGGTCACGGCCATCTGCCGGGTGAGCCCGACGACGCCGTGCTTGGAGGCCACGTAGGCCGCGCCGCCGCCGGTGCCGTTGAGCCCGGCGACCGAGGCCATGTTGACGATCCGCCCGCGGCCGCGCGGCAGCATCTCGCGGAGCGCGCGCTTGCAGCCGTGGAACACGCCGGTGAGGTTGATCCCGAGCACGCGCTCCCAGACCGCGTCGTCGGTCTCGTCGACGTTCCAGTAGCCGTCGAGGATGCCCGCGTTGTTGACCATGATGTCGAGCGGCCCCAGCTGGCTCACCGCGGACGACACCGCGCGGTCCACCTCGCCGGCGCGGCTGGTATCCGCCTGGAGCCCCATCCCCTTGCCGCCGGCGCCCATCAAGAGCCGCGCCGTCTCCGCCGCGCTGCCCGCGTCCAGATCCACCGCGGCCACCCGCGCCCCGCGGCCCGCCATCGCCAGCGCGATGCCACGTCCGATACCCGAGCCCGCTCCCGTCACCACCGCGACCTTGTCCGTCAGCTCCACGGTTCTCCTCGATCGGGGTCAGGTCTTGCATTACGACAAATGTCGTAATGCAAGACCTGACCCCGGGCTAGATGGCGAGGGCGTAGCCGTCGCGGCGAGGATCGGCGCCGGCCATGAGCGCGCCGGACTCCGGGTCGCGCGCGATGCCCTGCCCGCCCCCGACCACCCACGACCAGTCCTCGATCACGTTGATCCGGTGTCCACGCCGCTCGAGCGCGGTCCGCGTCTCCTCGGAGATGCGCGACTCGGCGTCCACCAGCCGGTCGCGGTACACCCGCACCCGCGCCGCCTCGATGGCCTCCTGCACGTTGAAACCGAACTCGAGCACGTTGAGCAGCATCTGCGGCTGCGTCTGGAGGATGCCGTAGGAGCCGGGCGTGCCGATGCTCAACGCGAAGGCGCCGTCGCGGAAGACCTGCGTCGGCGACATCATGGTGCCGGCCTTGCGGCCCGGCCGCAGCGCGTTGGGCGAGGCCGGATCGCGATCCGACCACTTGAGAATGTTGTTCAGCAGCAGCCCGGTGCCGGGCACCGCGAAGCCCGAGCCGAAGGCCACGCCCAGCGTCTGGGTGACCGACACCACGGTGCCCTCGGCGTCGGCGCACGCGAAGTGCGTCGTCTGCTCGTTCACGAACTGCGCCGGGTGCCCCTCGCCGATCTGCCCGTCCAGCCGCTCGCGATTGTGGCGCTCGCCCTCGCTCACCGCCGCCCGCGCCGAGTCGATGCGCGCGCGCTGCGAGGCCGCGTAGGCCTTGGACACGAGCCCGGTGATGGGCGGCTCGCCCGAGTACGCGTAGGCCAGGCGGTCGGCCGAGCCGAGCTTGATCGCCTCGATCAGATGGTGCAGGTACTCGGGCGAGTTGTGCCCCCAGCCGGGCAGGTCGTAGCCCTCGAGGATGTTGAGCGTCTCCAGCATCTGGAACGCGGAGAACGGCGGCGGCACCGAGCAGACCTCGCGCCCGCGATACGGGATGGCGAGCGGCGCGCGCCACTCCGGCGTGAACGCGGCCAGATCCTCCTCGGCGAGCCAGCCCCCCGCCTCCTGCACGGCCCGGGTGATCGCCCGGGCGATCGGTCCGCGGTAGAACGCCTCCGCGCCGCCCTCGGCCACCTGGCGCAGCGTCGCGGCCAGCTCCTTGTAGGTGACGATCTTCGCGGGCCGCGGGCCGCCGTTGCCCAGGAACAGCCGCTGGGCCTCGGCGGATCGCGCCAGCTGGCCGCGCGACTGCTCGAAGAACTTCACGTTCGTGAACGTCAGCGGCACCCCGTTCTCGGCCAGGTCGATCGCGGGGGCGAGCACCCGCGCCCGCGGCATGGAGCCGAAGCGATCCAGCGCGGTGAGCCAGCCGCCGAGATTGCCCGGCGTCGCGCACGACTTCGGGCCGCCGGCCAGCTCGTCCTCGGTGCACCGCGCGGGATCCGACGCCCGCGGCGCGGGCCCGATGAAGTCGAGCACGTGGCGCTCGCCGGTCCGGGCCCGCGAGATCAGCATGAGCCCGATGCCGGCCGCGCCCGACATGAAGGGCTCGACGACGTTCAGGGTCGAGGCGACGGCCACCGCGGCATCCACCGCGTTGCCGCCCTCGAGCAGCATGCGGATGCCGGCCATCGACGCGAGCGGATGCGCGGAGGCGACGGCGCCGCGCGTGCCCATCACGGGCGGGCGGTAGGCGTGACGATGCGGAGGCATAGGGTCTCCTTGGCGTCTCTCGTGTCCGGGCGCCATGTTAGGCTCAGGCCACGATGGACGCAAGGAGCCCGTCGCCCGCGCTCGACGCCGCGCTCGCGCGCGCCCGGTACATGTACGTGACGACCTATAGCCAGGCCGGCAAGCCGGGCACCGTGCCCACGTGGCTCTGGCCGCACGCGGGCGACGTGTACTTCACCACCCAGCGCGACACGCTCAAGGCCCGCCGCATCCGGAACAACGGTCGGGTCACCGTGCACGTCGGGCGCAAGGACGGCCCGGCCTTCGAGGGACACGCCGAGTGGGTGGACGGGCGGCCGGACCTGGAGCAGGCACTGCTGAAATCCTACTGGCGGAGGTACTGGCTGCTCGTGCCGCTGTTCATGGGCCGCTACATCCGCAAGGGCCTGCTCGCCAAGACGAGCGTCCTCATCCGCATCACGCCGCAGCGCGAAGTGCCGCGTTGACCGCGGCGGCCAGCTTGATCATGTCGAACGGCTTCTTGATCACCGCGTCCACGCGGCCGGCCTGGGTGTCCACCGCGTCGGCCCACCCGGTCAGGAGCAGGACCGGCATGGAGGCGCGCCGGGCCTTGATGGCTCGCGCCACCTCCCAGCCGTTGATCTCGGGCATGCCGAGATCGGTGATGACGAGGTCGTAGTCTCCCTGCTCGAAGCTCCGTAGCGCCTCGCGTCCGCCTCCGGCCAAGGTCACGTGATGGCCGTGGGACATGAGCACGTCGGCGAGCATCTCGCGCACGTCGGCCTCGTCGTCCACCACCAGGATGCGGCCCGGCGGCTCCGCCCCGGCGACCGACGCCGCGGTCGGCGCCTCCGCCGCCCCCGCCGCGGGGATCCAGAGCGTCACGGTCGTGCCCTGCCCCTCGCCGGCCTCGAGCGAGATCTGCCCTCCGTGGCTCGTCACGAGCCCGTAGGCCACGGCCAGCCCGAGCCCCAGCCGCTGGACGCCCTTGGTGGTGAAGAACGGCTCGAACGCGCGGTCCCGCACCTCCGGCGACATGCCCACCCCCGAATCGCGGACCGCGACCACCACGCGTCCCGGCTCGCTCCATGAGCGAACGAGCACCCGGCCTCCGGACGGCAGCGCGTCCACCGCGTTGAGGATCAGGTTGGTGAGCACCTCGCGCAGCTCCGCCTTCCGGCCCAGGACCGGCGGCAGCTCGCCCGGCTCGAAGATCATCTCGACGTTGGCGCCCCGCACGTGCGCCTCGTGCTCCCAGCGGGCCCGCGTGAAGTCGATGCTCTCGCGCACCGTCTCGTTCAGGTCGAGCTCGGACGCGGTGCCGCCATGCTGGGCGCGGCTGAACGCCTGGATGCGGCGCACGGTGTCCGCCGCGTCCACCGCGGCGCGCTCGATGGTGCGGAGCGCGGGGGCCATCTCCGGCAACCGGTTCTTGTGGAGCAGCAGCTGCGTGCGCCCGAGCACGACCGCCATCAGGTTGTTCAGGTGGTGCGCCGCGCCCGCGGCCAGCTCGCCCACTGCGCGCAGGGTCGCGCCGCGGACGAGCGTCTCCTGGGCCGCCTTCAAATCTTCGAGTGTTCCCCGGAGATCGGTGACGAGCCGCGCGTTCTCCATGGCGAGCGCGGCCTGGCGGGCGAGCCCGGCCAGGGCGGCCTCGTCCCGGTCGGTGAACCGCCGGCTCCCCCGGTTGAAGGCCCAGAGCAGCGCGATGATCTGGCCCGAGGCGTCGGGGACCGGGACGGTGAGCATGGCGACCACGCCTTCCGCGGCCGCCCATTCCGCCATCTCCGGCGGGCGCGCGAAGCGGGGATCGGCGGCGTAGTCGTCGGTGCGCAGGGGCCGCCCCTCCTGAAACGCGAGCCCGGCCATGCCCTGGCCCGGCACCAGCCGGCCCGGCTGCACCGGACGCCCCCGCGTGCCCACCGTGGTCAGCGTCTCCATCTGCATCGTGTCCGGGGCCACCACCGAGCACGCCGCCGCATCCGAGCGCAGGAGGCCCGGGATCTCGCGCACCACCGCCTCCAGCGCGGTGACCAGATCGGGGGAGGAGAGCGTGGCCGAGGCCACCCGCTGGAAGGCCTCGATCTCCCCCAGGCGCCCGAGGGCGTCGGCGTGAATGCGCGCGTTGCGCACCGCCACCGCCGCCGAGGCGGTCAGCGCCTCGGCCAGCGCCACGTCGGCGGCGGAGAACTCGCGGCGCACGCGGGTCATGACCGAGAGAATGCCGATCACGCCGTCGTCGAGGACGATCGGCACGCACAGCAGGGAGGCGAAGGCCTCCGCGGCGAACCACGGCCGGTTGGCCAGCCGCGGATCGTCCTGCACGTCGGCGAGGACGAGCGCCTGGCGATGGGTGAGGACCCAGCCGACCAGCGAGGACTGGGTGGGCACCTGCTCCCAATCGGTGCGCGGCGAGCGGAGATGGCCCTTGTGTGCGGCGAGACGCAGCGTGTCGTCCGACTCGCCGCGTAGCCAGATGCGCGCGACCTCGGTGTCGAGTCGGGTGCGCGCAATGTCGGCCAGGCGGTCCAGGACCTCGGTCAGGTCGAGAGTCGAGGTCAGCAGCCGATTGGATTCGGCCAGGACTTCCAGCTCCGGCGGACGGAGATCAGTCATTCGTTGGGGCGCGAACCAGCCGCCGAGCGGCGCGGGTGCGCGGATCATAGCGCACGAGCCCGGGGCCCGCCACCGAACTCCGCGGGCTCCTTGCGGAGCAGCCCGCGCACGCGTGGATCACCTCGTCGGTGCGCGCGCTCGCCGCGCCTTGACCCTCCGCGGCTTTGGACGTAGCATTCAGCCAGCCATTCCCACGCGGGAGCTCGGTGATCCGGGCTGAGAGGGCAGCTGTGACGCTGCCGACCGCTACAAACCTGACCTGGGTAATGCCAGCGAAGGGAGGCCTCGCATGAAAGTCTACGTCTCTGCGTCGGATCCATCCGTGCGCGTGCCCTTCCGCGAAGTCGCGCTCACCACCGGCGAGCGGCTCCGGCTCTACGACACCAGCGGGCCCTACACCGATCCCGAGTACGCGCCGGACGTCAAGCAAGGGCTGCCGCCCCTGCGCCGCCACTGGATCCTCTCGCGCGGCGACGTCGAGCCCGGCGCGGGCGGCCGCTGGGGGCTGCGGGCCCGACCCGGCCGCCGGGTGACGCAGATGCACTACGCCCGGCGCGGCGAGATCACGCCCGAGATGGAGTTCGTGGCGGTGCGCGAGGGCATGAGCCCGGACACGGTGCGCGACGAAGTCGCGTGCGGGCGCGCCATCATCCCGTCGAACATCAATCACCCGGAGACCGAGCCGATGATCATCGGCCGGAAGTTCCTGGTGAAGATCAACGCCAACATCGGCAACTCCGCGGTCTCCTCCTCGATCGAGGAGGAGGTCGAGAAGATGACGTGGGCCACCCGCTGGGGCGGCGACACCATCATGGATCTGTCCACCGGCAAGAACATCCACGAGACGCGCGAGTGGATCCTGCGCAACTCGCCGGTGCCGGTGGGCACGGTGCCGATCTACCAGGCGCTCGAGAAGGTGCACGGCCGAGCGGAAGAGCTGACGTGGGAGATCTACCGTGACACCCTGATCGAGCAGGCCGAGCAGGGCGTGGACTACTTCACGATCCACGCCGGCGTGTTGCTGCGCTACGTGCCGCTCACCGCCCGGCGGGTCACCGGCATCGTCTCGCGCGGCGGCTCGATCATGGCCAAGTGGTGCCTGGCCCACCACCGGGAGAGCTTCCTCTACACCCACTTCCGCGAAATCTGCGAGATCATGGCCGCCTACGACGTGGCCTTCTCGCTGGGCGACGGACTGCGCCCCGGCTGCCAGGCCGATGCCAACGACGACGCCCAGTTCGCGGAGCTCGACACCCTGGGCGAGCTCACCACGATCGCGTGGGAGCAGGACTGCCAGGTGATGATCGAAGGTCCCGGCCACGTGCCGATGCACCTGATCAAGGAGAACATGGACCGGCAGCTTGCGGTCTGCCACGAGGCGCCCTTCTACACGCTGGGGCCGCTCACCACCGACATCGCACCGGGCTACGACCACATCACCTCCGCCATCGGCGCCGCCATGATCGGCTGGTACGGCACCGCGATGCTCTGCTACGTGACCCCCAAGGAGCACCTGGGCCTGCCCGACCGGCAGGACGTCAAGGACGGGGTCATCGCCTACAAGATCGCGGCGCACGCCGCGGACCTCGCCAAGAACCATCCCAAGGCGCGCGAGTGGGACGACGCGCTGTCGCGGGCGCGCTTCGAGTTCCGCTGGGAGGACCAGTTCAACCTGTCGCTCGATCCCGAGACCGCCCGGTCCTTCCACGACGAGACCCTGCCCGCCGATGGGGCCAAGGTCGCGCACTTCTGCTCGATGTGCGGGCCGCACTTCTGCTCGATGAAGATCACCCAGGACGTGCGCGACTACGCGGCCAAGCACGGCATCGCGAGCGAGACCGCGGCGGTCGTCCAGGGCCTGCGGGAGAAGGCGGCCGAGTTCAAGAAGACCGGCGGGCAGATCTACGTCAAGCAGGACCAGCCCTAGGAGGCCTCAATGGCCGCGTTCGCCGACTACGAGCAATACGACGCCCTCGGGCTCGCCGACCTGGTTCGCCGGGGCAAGGTGATGCCCATCGACCTGCTCGAGGCCGCCATCGACCGGGTGGAGGCCAGGAATCCCACGGTGAACGCGGTCATCATGCCGCTGTACGACCACGGACGCCGGGCCATCGCCGACGGGCTGCCCGACGGGCCGTTCCGCGGGGTGCCCTTCCTCCTGAAGGACCTGGGCGCTCCGCTCACCGGAGAGCGGATGACGCGGGGCAGCCGGTTCTTCGCCGACACGCCACCCTCGACCTTCGACAGCGAGACCGTGGCCCGGCTCAAGCGCGCCGGCCTCGTGATCTTCGGCCGCACCAACTCCTGCGAGGTGGGGCTCTCGCTCACCTGCGAGCCGCAGCTGTACGGCCCCACGCGCAATCCCTGGGACCCCACCCGGATCTCGTCGGGCTCGAGCGGCGGCGCCGCCGCCGCGGTCGGCGCGCGGATGCTTCCGATGGCGCACGCCAGCGACGGCTTCGGCTCCATCCGCGCGCCCGCGGCGAGCTGTGGCCTGGTCGGGCTCAAGCCCACGCGCGGCCGCAACACGTTCGCTCCGGTGACCGGAGAGGGGCTCGGGGGCTGCTCCACCGAGCACGCGGTCAGCCTCACGGTGCGCGACAGCGCCGCGCTGCTGGACGCCACCCGCGGCGCGGGCCCGGGCGATCCCTACACCGCGCCCCCGCCGGCGCGACCGTATCTCGAGGAGATCGGCGCGGTTCCGCGGCCGCTGCGGATCGCCTACACCACGGTCACCCCGAACGGAGCCTCGGTCGACGCGGAGTGCCTCGCCACGCTCCAGGAGACGGTGCGGCTCTGCGGCGAGCTGGGCCACGCGGTCGAGGAGGCCGATCCGGACATCGAGCGGGGCGCGGTGATCCCGACCTTCATCACCCTGGCCGCGGTCAACACGGTGGTGAACCTCTCGACCCATCCCACCGCCGGCCGGCCGGCGCGCGAGGGCGAGGTCGAGAAGGTCACCTGGAACACCGCCAAGCTGGGCGAGCGCACCTCGTCGGCCGACTACGTGCGGGCGACGCAGACCGCGCACCGGCTGGGGCGACAGATGGCCGCGTTCCACTCGCGCTACGACGTGCTGCTGACGCCCGGGCTCGGTCAGCTCCCGGTCAAGCTCGGGTGGATCGACATGATGATGCACGACGTGGAGGAGTACTGGCGGCGAGTCTTCGCGTTCTCGCCGTTCACGGTGTGGTTCAACCTGACCGGCCAGCCCGCGATGATGCTGCCGCTCGGCCGGTCCGCCAGCGGGCTGCCGGTCGCGGTCCAGCTGGTGGCCCGCTACGGCGACGAGGCCACGCTCTTCCGGCTGGGCGCGCAGCTCGAGGAAGCACGCCCCTGGTTCGCCCGCAAGCCCGCCCTCGCCGCCGGCTGAGCCGGCGGCGACGTGGGTGTGCGGCCGGCTAGCGCGGCAAGGCGGTCAGGATTGGGTCGAGGTTTTTGGGGTCGGGCTTGAGGGAGCCGACGCGGTGGCTGCGCACCGCGGCCACTACCGCGTCGTTCACCGGAGTGGGCACGCCGAGGCGCCGGCCTTGCTGGGCCACGTAGCCGTTGAGATAGTCGATCTCGGTGCGCCGCCCCTTCATGACGTCCTGCAGCATCGACGGCCGGCCGCCGCTCAGGAACCGCACGCTCGCCGCCATGTCCGCTTCGACCGCGTCGAAGCCGTTGCCGGAGGCCGCGTCGACGAAGCGCTGCGCCTCCACCCCGTAGATCGGCTCCACCTCGTGACCGGAGGCGCGGCCCACCTGGATCACCTCCGCGGCCACGTGGATGGCGATGCGCCGCGGGACCGGCGCGGTGCGCACCTCGGCCGAGCCCAGCCCGCTGAGGCCGGCCAGCGGATTGGCCATGCAGTTGATCGCGAGCTTTGACCAGCGCTCGCCCCAGAGATTCGTGGTGAGCTTGGTGGGCGCCACGTCGTTCATGATGCGCACCAGCTCGCGGGCCCGCGGCGTGTCGCGCCCGTCCTGCTCGCCGATCTTGAAGCCGACCGAGCCGGAGTCCGTGCGCATGGCGTGGCCGGGCTCGTACATGCCGGCCCCGATGGTGATGACGCAGCCGAGGCAGCGCGAGGTGCCGACCACGGAGGCCACGCGCTCGTCGTTGACCCCGTTCTGGAAGTCGACCACCACGCCGTCCGGCGAGGCCAGATAGGTCAACGCCATCTGGGCCGCCCACTCGGTGTCGTAGGACTTGACCGAGACGAAGACCGCCTCGAACGGCGCCCCCACTCCCTGCAGCTCGTGGATGTGAAGCGCCCTCACCGGGATCAGATGGTCTCCGCAGGTGCCGCTGAGACGCAGCCCGCGCTGCTTCATGGTCTCCACGTGCTCCGGCCACTGGTCGACGAGGGTCACGTCGTGTCCCGCCTTGGTGAGCAGCCCTCCGACCACGCTGCCGATGGCGCCCGCTCCGATGATGCCGATCCTCATGGCCGTGGACTCCTCCGTGTGGAATAGCGGAAACACGTCGTGATGTGGTCGTCGACCATGCCGGTGGCCTGCATGAACGCGTAGCAGATGGTGGGCCCGACGAAGCGGAAGCCGCGGGCGAGCAGCGCTCGGCTCATCGCCCGCGACTGCGCGGTCTCGGCCGGCACCTGCCCCATCCTCGTCCACGCGTTGCGGACGGGCCGGCCGTCGACGAACTGCCAGAGGTAGGCGGCGAGGGTGCCGTGCTCCTCCTGCACCGCCAGCACCTGCCGCGCGTTGGTCACGGTGGCGTCGATCTTCAGGCGGTTGCGCACGATGCCGGGATCCCGCATCAGCGCGGCGCGGCGGCGCGCGTCGAAGCGGGCCACCCGGGCCGGATCGAAGCCGGCGAAGGCTCGGCGGTAGTTCTCGCGCTTGCGGAGGATCGTCGACCACGACAACCCGGCCTGGGCGCCCTCGAGCACGAGCATCTCGAACAGGTGCCGGTCGTCGCGGGACGGGACGCCCCACTCCGTGTCGTGGTATTCGATCTCCAGCGGGCCTCCGTTGGCCCAGGCGCAGCGATTCGGCATGGGGCTCCTACACGGTGTCCGGATCGATGCCGTGCTCCTTGAGCTTCTTGCGCAAGGTGTTGCGGTTGATGCCGAGCAGCTGCGCGGCCCGCACCTGGTTGCCCTTCGTCTCGTGCATCACCGCGCGCAGGAGCGGCTTCTCCACCAGCCCCACCATGAGGCCGTGCAGGTTGGCGGAGGCGTGGCCCCGGAGGCCGCGCACGCAGTCGCGCATCTTGCGCTCGATGATCTCCTCCAGCGACGCGTCGGCGGTCACCGCGGCGGCCGCCGATACCGGACCGATCGGCAGGTGCTCGGGCATGATCACCCCCGACGAGGCCATCACCATCGCGCGCTGGATGACGTTCTCCAGCTCACGCACGTTGCCCGGCCAATCGTAGCCGACCAGCCGGTCCATGGCGTCGGCGGCCACGGCGCGCTCCCCGAGGGACTCGGCGTACTTGGCCAGGAAGTGCTCGGCGAGCAGCGGGATGTCGCCGCGGCGGTCGCGCAGGGCGGGCAGCGACAGCGTGACCACGTTCAGGCGGTAGAACAGGTCCTCCCGGAAGCGACCCTCCTTCATCATGCCTTCGAGATCCCGATGGGTCGCCGCGAGCACCCGCACGTCCATGCGCATCAGCTCGTGGCCGCCCACCCGCTCGAAGGCGCGCTCCTGCAGCGCGCGCAGGAGCTTCACCTGCAGCTCGGGCGGCATATCGCCGATCTCGTCGAAGAACACCGACCCGCCGTGGGCCAGCTCGAGCTTGCCGAGCCGTCGCTCCTTGGCGTCCGTGAAGGCGCCCTTCTCGTGGCCGAACAGCTCGGACTCCAGCAAGGTCAGCGGAATGGCCGCGGCCGAGATGCCCATGAAGGGCCGTCCCGCGCGCCGGCTGTAGTGGTGCAGCGCGCGCGCCACCACCTCCTTGCCGGTGCCGGACTCGCCGCGCAGCAGCACGCTCACGTCGCTGGCCGCCACCCGGCCGATGACCTTGTAGACCTCCTGCATCGTGGGGTGGCGCCCGACCAGCGCGCCGAACTCCCAGACCTCCTTGAGGCCCGAGCGAAGCGCGCTGATCTCCTGGGTGAGCCGGCGCGCGGTCAGCGCGCGCTCGGCGAGCAGCAGCGCCTCGTCCAGGTCGAAGGGCTTGGCGAGGTAGTCGTAGGCCCCGTCCTGCATGGCCTGGACCGCGGTCTCCATGGTGCCGTGGGCGGTCATGATCACGACCTGCGCGTCCGGCCGCCTTGCGCGCACCTGCTTGAGCAGCGCCAGCCCGTCGATGCCGGGCATGCGCACGTCGAGCAGGATGAGGTCGAACGGCGCGTTCTCGACCTCCTTCAGCGCGCTGGCGCCGTCCCTGACCGCGGTGACCTGGTAGCCGGCGTTGCGGAAGCCCTTCTCCAGCACCCAGCGGAGGCTGTCCTCGTCGTCGGCGATGAGAATCTGGCCAGTCACGTGCTTATCGGGCGATCGGGAGGAAGCAGGAGACGGCGGTGCCGCGGCTCGGCTCGCTCGTGATGTGGATCCCGCCGTGGTGCTCCTCGATGATGCGGTGGCAGAGGGCCAGGCCGAGCCCGAGGCCCTTGTCCTTGGTGGTGAAGAACGGAGTGAAGAGGCGGGCCCGGGTGGCTTCCGGGATGCCCTGGCCCTCGTCGATGACCTGGATCTCGGCCATGCTTCGCTGGCCGTGGCCCAGATCCACCTTGGTGAAGAGCGGGTTCATGCTGGGCCGCGTGACGAGGGTCAGGCGGCCGCCGTCGGCCATGGCCTCGATCGCGTTCCGCACCAGGTTGTGGAAGACCTGCAGGATGCGATCCTCGTCGGCCAGGATCGGAGGCAGGCTCGGATCGTAGCGCCGCACGATCTGGACGCGGCGCCGGCTCGCCATCTCCTCGGAGAGCAGCGCCACGCGCTCCAGCAGCTGGTGCACGTTCAGGGGCACCGGGCGCAGGGTCACCGGTCGGCTGATGTCGAGGAGCATCTCGAGGATCCGGTTGACCCGGTCCACTTCTTTCAGCAGGACGTCGGTGTACTCGCCCAGGCGGGCGTCGTCCCCCAGCTCGCGCCGCATGAGCTGGACCGCGCCCCGGATGGCGCCGAGCGGATTGCGAATCTCGTGAGCGAGGCCGATCGCGATCTGGCCCGCCGCGGCGAGGGTCTCGCCGCGCCGCACCTCGGACTCGAGCTGGTGCAGGCGCGACACGTCGCGAATCACCGCGACCGCCGCCTCGACGTCTCCGCTCCGGGCCAGCGGCGCGGTGACGATGCTGACGTGCACCGGCCGGCCGTCGCCGCCCTCGACCACCGCCTCCGACTCCGAGCGGCTCTCGCCAGTGGCCAGGGTATCGCCCAGGTGGCGCACCAGCGAGGTGTCGGGCGGGAAGATCTCCTTCAGCGCGCGGCCGATGGTCCGCCGCGCCGATCGACCGAGCAGGGCTTCCGCGGCGGGGTTCCAGAGCATCACGCGCAGCCCATCGTCCACCCCCACCACCGCGTCGGGCAGACCCGCAACGAGGGTCTCGTAGTCCAGGCGGGGCATGCCGCGTGCGCTCAGCGCCGGCCGCCGCTCATGCCAGCGCCAGGTCGGGCACCGCGTTCAGGGAGAGCGGGGCGCGCTCACCCGCTTCCAGGCGGTCGTGGCCGGCCGCGGCGATCATCGCCGCGTTATCGGTGCAAAGCCGGCGCGACGGCACGTGGAGGATCCACCCGCGCTCGCGGCACTCGGCCTCCAGCGACTCGCGGAGCGCGCTGTTGGCGGCCACCCCGCCGGTGAGGACGATGCGCTTCACCCCGGACCGGAGCGTGGCCCGGACGGTCTTGCGCACGAGCATCTTCACCGCGGTGGCCTGGAACGAGGCGGCCACGTCGGCGACGCGAGGCGCATCGAGCGGCCCGGTGCGCCGCACGTGGAGCGAGACCGCGGTCTTGATCCCGCTGAACGAGAAGTCCGGGGCTCCGTCGGTCATGTTCGCGGTCGGGAAGACGATCGCGCGCGGATCGCCCGACCGGGCCACCCGCTCGATCGCGGGCCCACCCGGGAAGCCGAGGCCGAGCAGCTTGGCCACCTTGTCGAAGGCCTCGCCGGCCGCGTCGTCGCGCGTCTGGCCGATCCGCTCGTACCGCCGCGGCTCGCGGGCCAGGTACAGCGCGGTGTGGCCGCCCGAGACGACCAGGGCGAGGAACGGATGGATGGGCGGATCGCCCTCCAGGAACGCAGCGTGGATGTGACCCTCCAGGTGGTTCACCCCGACGAGCGGACGGCGGCGCGCGTAGGCCAGGGCCTTGGCAGCCGAGCAGCCGACCAGCAACGAGCCCACCAGCCCGGGTCCGTAGGTGACCGCGAGGCCGTCGATGTCGTCGAGGGACGTCCCGGCGGTCTCCAGCGCGCGGCGCACCACCGGCATCAAGACGTCGAGGTGGCGCCGCGAGGCCAGCTCCGGGACCACGCCGCCGTAGGGCGCGTGCACGTCGTCCTGCGAGGCCACCACGTTGGACAGGACCTTGCGCCCGCCGTCCACGACGGCGGCGGAGGTCTCATCGCACGAGGTCTCGATTCCGAGCACGATCATGACGTATAGATTAGCGCGCCACGTACGATACGGGTACCAGGCGCAGCCCGCGGGCTTCCCAGCGGGGCACGTACTCCTTGAGCAGCCGGACCGCGAGCGGATGGTCGTGCACGACCACTGTCACCTCACCGCGCCGCTCGGCCCAGCCCGCCACCTCGTCCCAGCGCGCCCGGTCCCCCGCTTCTCCGCCCGCGTGGTCCACCAGGATCTGCCGCCGGGCCGCCCGCACCCCCGCCTCGTGCGCTTCGTCGTAGGCCACCGACTGGCTCGAGGTATAGGCGTCGACCAGGAGGAGGCGCCGCGCCGCCAGCACCTCGAGCATCGCGCGCATGCGCGGCCGATCCTCGGTGAGCCGGGAGCCCATCCGGTTGATTACTCCGACCGCCGGGCCGACCGACGCGATATGCGATACCACCATCTGCCGGATCTCCCCGGGCGGCATCGACATGAGCAGCACGCCCGGCCCCGGATCCAGCTCTGGATAACGGTAGGGCTCCATCGGCAGGTCCAGCAACACCTCCATGCCCGACCGCACCGCGTCTCTCGCGATGGCGCCCGACAGCGGCAGGGCCGGCTGCACTGCCACGGTCAGCGGACGCCGAATCTCCCGAAGCGAATCGAAGACGTCGCGTCGGCCGCCGAGCTCGTCCACGATGATGGCCACCCGCGGGGCGCCGGGCGGAGGCGCCGCGGACTCGGCGACCAGCGGCCGCCCGCGCGGGCTCACGTCCGGCGGGGCGGGGCGGGATTCGCGGCGGGCGAGCAGATCGGATCCGAAAAGGCTCGCCTCCCCGCGACGCGCCTGCCACTGGTCGAGTCCCACCACCGCGATCAGCAGCAACATGATGATGCCGGCGAGAGCCTGCCACACCCTCGCCGGCATCGGGTCGACGTTCCGCCTGGCCTAGCGGGCTTGCGCCTGCGGACCTGCCGGCCCCGGCCGGCTCTTGTCGAGGATCTTCATGGCCTTGAGCAGGTCGAGCGCTCGCTGCAGCTGCGGATCGCGCTTGAGCTGCTCCTGGGGCGTCTCGGTCACCGGCGGCGGAGTCGGCGCCGGGTTGTCCTTGTCGCCGCCCGACACCGGCGCGGTGGTCTTCGGGCCCTCGACCACGATGTCCGGCGTGATGCCCTTGCCGTGGATGGAGCGGCCCTTCGGGGTGAAGTACTTCGCGGTGGTCAGCCGCAGCCCGGAGCCGTCCGAGAGCGGGATGATCGTCTGCACCGAGCCCTTGCCGAAGCTCTGCGTGCCGAGGACCACCGCGCGCCCCCAGTCCTGCAGCGCGCCCGCCACGATCTCGGAGGCCGACGCGCTGCCCTGGTTGACGAGGACCACGATCGGGAAGTCGGTGTAGGCTCGCTTGGAGTTCGAGGAGAACCGCATGTTCTGGTTGCGCACGCGCCCCTCGGTGTAGACCACCAGCTTGCCGGGCTCGAGGAACTTCTCGGTTACCTCCACCGCGGAGGTCAGCAGACCGCCCGGGTTGTTGCGGAGGTCGAGCACGAGGCCCTGGATCTTGCCTTCCTTCGCGTACTTGTCCAGCGCGGTATCCAGGTCGTTGGCGGTCTGCTCCTGGAACTGGCGCAAGCGGATGTACTCGATGCCGGGCTCGAGCTGGTTGTTCTTCACCGAATGCACGCGGATCTGCTCGCGGGTGATCAGGAAGTCCTTCGGCTCGGACCAGCCTTCGCGCACGATGCTGATGGTGATCTTGCTGCCCGGCTTCCCCCGCATGCGCTTGACCGCGTCGGCCAATTGCATGTCCTTGGTGGACAGCCCCTCGATCTTGAGGATGCGGTCGCCCGGCTGGATGCCCGCGCGGTAGGCGGGAGTGCCCTCGATCGGCGCCACCACCGTCAGCACGTCGTCCCGGAGCGTGATCTCGATGCCGAGCCCCCCGAAGGAGCCGCTCGTCTCGACCTGCATCTCCCGGTACATCTCGGGATCCAGGAACGACGAGTGGGGGTCGAGCCCTCGAAGCGTCCCCTTGATCGCGTTGTAGATGATGTCCTTGGGCGGGACCTCATCCACGTACTGGCTCTGCACGATCGAGAGCACCTCGGTGAACAGCCGCAGGTTCTCGTAGGTGGCCGCGGTGTCGTTGCCCTTGCTCGCCACCCCGCCGCCGAGCGACAGGGTGAGCACCAACAGCAGGCCCGAGATCAAGACCACCTTCTTCATGTGCCGGATCGGCCGCATCGTGTACGCCTCCGTGAGTGCTCTGTCGTGCCTATTTCGCTTGCTTCTTTTTCAAATGCGCTCGGCTCGCCTGCGGCTGCACCTCGCCTACCAAATGCGCTTGGCTCGCCTTCGGCTGCACCCCGCCCTGCGCTACCCTTTGGGTCGGAGCCAGTGCGCCGGATCCTGCGGCTTCCCCGCGTGCCGCACCTCGAAGTACAGTCGCGGCCCCTGGAGCGAGCCGGTGTCCCCCACCGTGCCGATGATCTGTCCCTGCTTCACCTCGTCGCCCTCGGCGACCCGGATATCCGCCGCGTGGGCGTAGATCGTGTAGTACTCGCCGCCGTGATCCACGATGATCAGATTGCCGTAACCCCGGAACCACCCCGTGTAGACGACGTGGCCCGGGAACACCGCCGCGATGCTCGAGCCCTCGCTCGCCTCGATGTCGATCCCGTTGCGGAACGTCTTCGTCCCGAACCGCGGGTTCACCTGCGGCCCGTACTCGGCCACCACTCGCCCGTCCGCCGGCCAGGAGAGTCGGCCGCGAAGCGCCGCGAACCCGGTGCCGGACACTCCCGGGGAATCACCCGGCGCCGGACGGGCCGGCCGGCTGGGCGTCGGCGCCTTCGCCAGCGCGCGCCGCTGCTTCTCCTGGAGGTCGCGGATGAACGCCTCGAGCCGCCGGGTCGCTTCGGACAGCTCGCTCACCATCCGGTCGTGGTACGCCCGCTCGTCCTGGATGCGCGACAGCAGCGCGCGCCGCTTGGCCGCTTCCTGGTCGACCTCGAGCCGCTCGCGCTCGGCGTCCGAGCGGAGCGACGCCAGCTCCTTTCCGCGGGCCTCGAGGCGGCTCTTCCGATCCGCCATCGCCTCGGAAGTGCCACGATACTCTCGAATGAGGTGAGCGTCTACCGTGGCCAGGGTGGTCAGATGGCGAAGCTGGACCGCCTGGGTGACCGGATCGTCGCCCGAGAGCACGATCGGCAGCACCCCGCCCTGGGCCTGGAGCTTGTAGAGAGCGCGGAGCCGACGCCCCAGCACCTCCTCCTGCCCGGAGCGTCGGGTCTGCAGGCGCCCGATCTCCCCTTGCAGCTCGCCGATGTCGGCCTGGGCGCGGCGCATCCGGCCGTCGAGGGTGGCCACTTGCTTGCGCTTCTCGGCGAGCCGCTCATCGATGGCCTCGAGCTCGCTCAGCACGCTGGCCTCGCGCTTGCGGGCGTCGGCCGCCTTCTGGCGCTCCTCCTTGAGCCGCTTCTGCGTCTGCTGCAGGTCGCGCTGCTTGTCGCCCACGTCGGCCGCCGTCTCGCGCTTGGCCTGGGCATGGACGGAAGCGGGCAGGAGCAGGGCCGGCGCCATCACGAGCGCCCAGCCGAGCCGACGCGCGCGCATCACGCCTGGGCCCGCCCGCGCGCCAGCATACCGCCGACCGCGCCCAGCATGCTGCCGGCTGCGATGAGGGCGAGGGCTTGCCAGGGGGAGAGGAAGAGCACCCGTTCCAGGCCGATGGTGACCGGCAGCAACGGCTCGAGCCGAGGCACCGCGACGGCATAGGCCAGCTCGAGCGCGGCCAGCGCCACGATCGACGCCACCAGGCCCTGGGCCATGCCCTGGAGCAGCCGCGGCCAGCGGATCACCCGCTCGGTCGCGCCCACCAGGCGCATGATCTCCATCTCGTCGCGCCGCAGGTGCAGCACCAGCGTGGTCGCGGTCGTCACGGTGAGGATCGCGGCCACCGCCAGCACCGCGCCGATCGCCAGCCCCACGCCCTGGAACAGGCGCCGGAACTGCGCGAGACCGTCGACCCACTGGCTGCCGCTCTGCACCTCCTCGACCTCGGGCAGCGCCACCAGCCGCGCCACCAGGGCGCGCGTGCCTTCGGGGGTGGCGGTCCCCGCGTCCGGCGTCACCTCGACCGAGGCGGGCAGCGGATTGCGCGGCAGCTGCTCGGCCACGTCGGCCTGGCTGCCGAGCGAGCGCTTGAGCACGCGCAGGGCGTCAGCCTTGGAGACGAAGCGCACGCGCTGGATCCCGCCCACCGCCTCGATCTTCTGCAGCACCTCGTCGACGCGCGCCGCGGGCGGCTCGTCCTTCAGGTACACGATGACACGTACGCGATCGCCCCACTGATCGATGGCACGGCCGAGATTGAGCGAGAGCAGCCAGAAGCCGCCGAGCGCGGTGAGCGAGAGCGCGATGAGGAGTATCGCGCTGACCCCGACGCGACCCGCCCGTCGCAGGTCGCGCATCGCCTCGCTGAAGATGAAGCTCAGCATGCGGCCGTCCGTGATCTGCGGCGTGGGCTGCAGCCGTGACTTCCTTTCATCTTCAACTCATCTTCAACATGGCTGAGCCATGTTGACCGTGGGCCATCTCGGTCGGGGCAACCCGGCGCGGGCGGGTCGTCATCCCTCGTCCTTGACCAGGCGGCCGCCTTCGAGGCGGAGGGTGCGGCGCTTGAGCTGGGGGACCAGGCGGGCCTGATGCGTCGCGAAGACCACGGTGGTGCCCCGGCTCCAGATGTCCTTTACCAGCCCGATGATCTCGGCCGCCATCTCCTCGTCGAGGTTGCCGGTGGGCTCGTCGGCGAGCACCAGCGGCGGGCGGTTCGCCAGCGCGCGGGCGACCGCGACGCGTTGCTGCTCGCCGCCGGAGAGCTTCGACGGGCGGTGCTCCAGACGGGCGGCGAGGCCAAGCGCGCCGAGCACCTGCTCGGCACGGCTGCGCGCCGCCGGCTGGTCGCCGCCGCGGATCAGCACCGGCAGCATGACGTTCTCGCGGGCGTCGAAGTCGGG
>DATFYA010000127.1 GCA_035315345.1 Candidatus Methylomirabilota bacterium | reverse complement strand
GGCGGCCTCTGCCCACCACTACCCGGACGAAACCCGACCCACAGAAACGTCAGTAGGGCCAGAAATGCCCTCTGAGCTGGGAAGATGGGAGTTGTCGACGCTTCCACACCCAGACTCGAAAGGGCACCTCTGGGATGCGATTGTTGCACACCGCAGCCAAGACCCACGCGTCGTTTGATGATCCGAATCTGGTGTCGCACGCCGGGCTGGTACCGGCGGTGCGGCTGGCCCAGAACATCGGGCTGGAAGACCTGGCCCGCCGGCATGTGCGGGTGGCCGCCAAGGTCGGCGCGAACCCGGGTTGAAGATCGGTTCGCTGGTGGCCGGGATGGTCGCCGGCGCCGACACCGTCGACGGGATCGACCTGCTGGGCCACGGCGCGTTCCCGGCCACGGTCGGCGGGATCCGCGCCCCGTCGACGCTGGGCAGCTTTCTGCGGGCGTTCGACCACGGCAACGTGCGCCAGCTCGCCGCGGTGCACCGCCGGGTGCTGACCGAGTTGGCCGGGCGGGCACCGTTGCTGCCCGGTGCTGACACGGTGGCGTTCGTTGATGTCGACTCGGTGCAGCGGCGGGTATACGGGGGCACCAAGCAGGGTGCCGCGTTCGGGCACGCCAAGATCGCCTCGAAGTCGCTGCTGGTACGCGGGTTGAACGTGCTGGCCGCCACCGTGAGCACCCCGCTGGCCGCGCCGGTCGTCGCAGCGGCCCGGTTGCGGGGCGGTAACGCCGGCTCGGCCCGGGGCGCGGCCACCCTGGTGGCCGAGGCGATCAACACCGCCCGGCAGGCCGGGGTCACCGGTTTGATCGTGGTGCGCGCGGATTCCGCGTACTACGCGGGGGCGTTCGTGGCCGCGTGCCGCCGCAACGGGGCCCGGTTCTCGGTCACCGTGCGAATGGACCCGAAGGTCAAACGGGCCATCGCCACCATCAGTGACGACGCCTGGACCGCGATCAAGTACCCGAACGCGATCTACGACGAGCAGGCCGGCGAGTGGATCTCCGACGCCGAGATCGCCGAAGTGCCCTACACCGCGTTCGCCTCCAAACGTGCCCACCGCACCGACGGCCAGTTGCTCGTGCGGCGGGTCCGCCGCCTGAACCCGAAAGCCGCGGCCCAGGGACAGGGCGAACTGTTCGCCACCCACCGGTATCACGCGGTGTTCACCGACAGCCCCTTCCAGCTGGTACAGGCCGAGTCCGACCACCGCGGCCACGCGATCGTGGAGCAGGTCTTCGCGGACCTGATCGACGGGGCGTGGGCGCACCTGCCCTCGTCGGCGTTCCACGCCAACGCCGCCTGGGTCCAGCTCGCGGTCACCGCGCACGCACTGACCCGCGCCCTGGGTGCGCTGGCCTCGACCCGGCACGCCCTCGCGCGCGGCGCGACCATCCGCGCCGAACTCGTCCAGGTCGCCGCCCGCCCCGCCCGCAGCGGACGCGACACCATCACCTGGCACCTGCCCCAGAACTGGCCCTGGCAGGACGCCTGGCTCAACGCGTTCGACGCCATTCACCGGGCACCACCGGCTGAGGCCGCCTGACACCGACCGCCCGCCCACACGGGCACAACCGGAGACCACAGTGGACCCGCCGGATGAGACACCGGCCGATCCCGCACGCCTACACGCCGAAACCCCCCATTGAAGATCAACTAAATGCGACGAAACGATCACCCGAATTCAGGCGGTGGATCCAGGCTCAGCCTGGATCCACCGTCCGAATTGTGCGTGGGGGTGTGTCGTGACAGCAGAAGTGCCCTTTGACCTGGGAAAATGCGGGTTCTTGAAGCTCGCAACGCCAGGATCGAAAGGGCACCTCTGGGATGCGATTGTTGCACACCGCGACCAAGACACACGCAAGGTTCGATGATCCGAATCTGGTGTCGCACGCCGGGCTGATACCAGCGGTGCGGCTGGCCCAGAACATCGGACTGGAAGACCTGGTCGCCCAGCATGTGCGGGTGGCCGCCAAGGTCGGCGCGAACCCGGGGTTGAAGATCGGTTCGCTGGTGGCCGGGATGGTCGCCGGCGCCGACACCATCGACGGGATGGACCTGCTGCGCCACGGCGCGTTCCCGGCCACGGTCGGCGGGATCCGCGCCCCGTCGACGCTGGGCAGCTTTCTGCGGGCGTTCGACCACGGCAACGTGCGCCAGCTCGCCGCGGTG
>DATFYA010000126.1 GCA_035315345.1 Candidatus Methylomirabilota bacterium | reverse complement strand
GGGCGACGGCGAGCCGGTCGCGGCGGTGCTCCAGCGGATCCAGTCGCGCCCCGACGTGGGTCTCCACGTCCTGGGGCTGGTGGGGGACGACAAGGACGGCGCCCGCAACGGACGCTGGCTGGGCGGCTACGCGGACCTGCGCGCGATCCTGGACTCGCGCGACGTGGACCACGTCATCATCGCGCTCGCCCACGAGGACTACACGCGCCTGCCCGGGCTGCTCGATGCGATCGGCGACGAACCGGTCACCATCCACGTGGTGCCGGACCTCTTCCGGTTCACCTCGCTCCGCGGCGGCGTGGAGGACTTCGAGGGCATTCCCTTCATCCACCTGCGGGATTCCCCGCTGCACGGCTGGAGCCGGATCGCCAAGCGCACGTTCGACATCGCCTTTTCGGCTTCGGTGCTGATATTGCTCTGGCCGGTGATGGCCGCCATCGCGCTCGGGGTGAAGCTGTCCTCGCCCGGCCCGGTCCTCTACCCGCAAGATCGGATGGGACTCGACGGCCAGCGGTTCCGGATGCTCAAGTTCCGGACGATGGGGCGGGACGCCGAGTCGGATACGGGGCCGGTCTGGGCCTCGGAGGGCGACACGCGCCGCACCGGTCTGGGCACCTTCCTGCGTCGCTTCAGCCTGGACGAGCTTCCTCAGTTCGTGAACGTGCTGCGCGGCCAGATGAGCGTGGTGGGCCCCCGGCCGGAGCGGCCGGTGTTCGTCGAGCAGTTCCGCCGGACCGTGCCCGGCTACATGCTCCGCCACAAGGTGAAGTCCGGCCTGACCGGATGGGCGCAGGTGAACGGCCTGCGGGGCAACACCTCGCTCGAGAAGCGCATCCAGTACGATCTCGAGTACATCGAGCGCTGGTCCCTCGGGCTCGACCTCAAGATCATCGTGCTGACCGTCTTCCGCGTGCTCTTCGACCGCAACGCCTATTGAGTAGCCCCGCCCATTGAGTTGACCGCTCTCCACCGCGCCGTCTTCGGGGCGTTCGTCGTGGGCCTCGGCGTGTCCATCACGCTGTCCGAGTCCGCACTCGCGCTGCTGACGCTGCTCTGGCTCTGGCGCCTGCGCGATCCGGCCGCGCGGGCGGCCGCGCGCTTTCCGCTCTGGGCCCCGGTCCTGGCCTTCAGCGCGGTGACCCTCGTCTCGGCGCTGGCCTCCGGGCACCCGACGACCGCGCTCGCCGCCTCGAAAGGGCTGCTGCTCGTCGCCTCCCTGTACGTGACGGCCGACGCGCTGCCCGGGCCTGCCGACGGCCATCGGTTTCTGTCCGCGCTGCTCGTGGTGGTGGCACTCGCGGCGGTGGTCGGGCTGCTGCAGACCGCGGCGTGCCCGGGGCCCGAGCCGGACTACGGCTGGCCCTCCTGGCTGTATCACCGGTGCTACCGGGCGCGCGGCTTCTTCAGCATCTACATGACGCTGGCCGGCGTGCTGAGCCTGGCGCTGCTGGCCGGCCTGCCTCGGCTCCTGCCGGGCGCCGCGGTGGCGCGCTGGACGATCGCGCCGTGGCTGGTCTCGCTGCTGGGCTTGCTCGCGACCTACACGCGGGGGGCGTGGATGGGATTCGGTGCGGCGGTGCTGTCCCTGCTACCGCTGACCCGCAAGGGACGGTGGCTCCTGCTCGCCGGTCTCGTCCTGCTCGCGATCGGCACGCTGGGCGGCCCGAAGCACCTGCGCGAGCGATTCCTCACCATGGGCAATCCCGAGGACCCCACGGTGAAGGAGCGGGTCTACATGTGGCGCAGCGGGCTGGCGATCTGGCGCGAGCACCCGGTGCTCGGGGTCGGGCCCGGCGAGCTCAAGCGCGTGTACGAGCGCTACGCCCTGCCCGAGGCGGTGAAGAAGCGCACCGGGCACGTGCACAACACGCCGCTCCAGATGCTGGTGGAGCGCGGCGCGCTCGGCCTCGCCGCGTGGCTCTGGATCTGGGGGGCCTTCTTCGCGCGAGCTATCGTGGTGCTGAGGCGGTTGCCCGAGGAGGCGACCAGCGAGCGCACCCTCGTCGTCGGCAGCCTGGCGGCCATCGTGGGATTCCTGGTCGCGGGGCTCTCCGAGTTCAACTTCGGGGACTCGGAGGTGGCAATGGTTGCCTGGGCAATGATGGCGCTACCGTGGGTGGTGCAGGGGACGGTGGAGGCTTCGTCCCGGCGAATGGAGCGAGCATGACCCCGTATGCGGATCCGAGACCGGTTGGCGATATCGAGAGCTGCTACTTCTATCACCGCATGGAGCTGCCCGGCGTCGGGGTCGTGGGGGGCCAGTGGGACTTGCGCCGGAGCATCGAGGACTACCTGGCGGGCTTTCCGTTTGCGGGCAAGCGCGTGCTGGATGTCGGGGCGGCCAGCGGCTTCCCGAGCTTCGAGATGGAGCGGCGCGGGGCCGACGTGGTCTCCTTCGACATGTCGCCGGACGGCCGGTGGGACATCGTTCCGCTGGCCGGCGCGGACCTGGATGCGGCGGTCCAGCACAAGCGCGAGTCGTGGAAGGCGCTCACCAACGCGTACTGGTTCGCGCACGCCGCGCTGCGATCGAGCGCCAGGGTCTGCTACGGGGATATCTATCGGCTCCCCGAGGCCCTGGGCGACTTCGACGTGGCGTTTCTCGGCTCCGTGCTGCTGCACCTGCAGGATCCGTTCGAGGCTCTGCGCTCTGCGGCGCGCCGTACCCGGGATGTCCTGATCGTGACCGAGCCGGCCTATCCGGCCCCGGGTGCCCAGATGGAATTCGTGCCCACGCGGCTCGGCCCATCGGACACCTGGTGGCGTCTGTCGCAGGGATGCATCGCCCAGATGATGGACGTGCTGGGCTTTGACATCGCCTCCATCACCCACAGTCGGCACATCCTGGTCGATGAGAAGAATCCGCGCGCTTTCGAGTTCTTCTCGGTGGTGGGGCGTCGAGGAGGGGCGGGAAGCTAGCCCCTCACCCTGCCCTCTCCCCGGAGGGGAGAGGGAGAAGAGGGCTAGTAGACGACGTAGGGCTCGGTGGAGGAGCGGACCTTCACGAAGTACTGCTTGAAGCGGTCGAGGTCCTTGTCGGAGACCAGGTCCGAGGCCATCACGCAGAGCAGCCCCTGCTGGCGCCACATGATGAGGCTGAAGCCGTTCTCCTTCTTGACCACCGGCCGCCAGCGGTCGATCTGCACGCGGCCGCGCTCGGGCAGGGCCACCGTGCCGCCGGGCACGATGATGTAGGTCATGGTGTGGCCGGCGACGTCCTGGTAGGTGAGCTCGATGCCGCGCCGGCCTTCCAGATACGTCGGCTTGGCGTCGATGAGCCGGATGTCGTCGTCGCCCGTGAAGACCCAGTTCAGGCCGACGCCGCTCTCCTCGATGGCGCGGGGCAGGGCGGCCGGCACCACGTCGGCGCGCGACTGGCCCCAGAAGATGTTGCGCGCGTGCTCGGCCAGGACCGCGCGCTCCACGAGCTCCGCCGAGTCGATGGCCGGCGCCCGCGGCAGCGAGGGGGCCAGCCACAGGAGCATGGCCAGCGCGGTGGCCAGCGAGGCGCAGGCCGGGGCCAGCCAGAAGGCCCAGAGCGGCCGGCGTGACGGCGCCGGCTGGAGAGACTCGGTCACCGCGCCGCGGAGCCCGGCGGGGGCGCGGTGCCGCGGCAGCCGCTCGCGCAGCAGCCGCCCGATCCCGCCGTCGTCGTCTCGCCCCTCGTGCTCGTTCGCCATCGGCCTCTTTCAGTATTCCCTTTCTCGAATTTTCCGACCTACTTGTAGTCGGTCAGGTACCCGCGCAGCCGCTCCTTCGCGCGAAAGATTCGTGACTTCACGGTCCCGACGGGGCAGTCCATGATGCGCGCCACGTCCTCGAGCGCCAGTCCCTCGATCTCGGCCAGCAGGAGCGGCGTCTTGAACTCCTCGGGCAGTCTCGTCAGGGCCCGCTCCAGGTCCATGTGGGCCCCGGCGCTTTCGCTGTCCCGGGAGGCGGCGTCATGGAACATCGGCGCCTCGCTCTCCGGAACCCCATCCTCCGAGATCGCCGCTTCGCGCTCCCGCAGGCGGTAGAACGTCAGGAACGTGTTTCTCAGTATTTGGAACAACCAGGCGCGCAGATGGGTTCCCGGCTGGAATCGGTGGGAGAACCGCATGGCCCGGACGTAGGTTTCCTGGACCAGGTCCTCGGCCTCGGACCCGTTCCGGGTCAGGTAGACGGCCAGATTGTGGAGGGCGTCGAGGTGCTGGAGGGCCTGCTGGCGAAACTCGTCGTCAGCCACGGAACACCGATCCGGCCCGGCCCGACGGCGCCACCGCGGGAGCCCGGATCACCCTACTCGTCGAACCAGCGGCGCGGCAGGTCGGACACCAGCACCTCGTGCTCGTCCTCCAGGGTGTCGAGGAGCTCGCGGATGGTCTGATACAGCACGGGGTGCTCGAGATCCGGCGCCAGGTCGGCGAGCGGCCGCAGCACGAAGCGCCGCTCGTGCATGAGCAGGTGGGGGATGTGCAGGTGCTCGGGGCCGCTGATCACGCGGTCGTCGTACAGCAGGATGTCGATGTCGAGCGTGCGAGGCTCGAAGCGCTGGGCCTCCGGGGTGCCCCCCCGGCGGATCCGCCCCAGCGTGTCCTCGATCGACTGCAGCCGCGTCAGCAGCGCGCCCGGCTCCAGCTCGGTCTCGATCAGGACCGCGCAGTTGAAGAACCAGCCGCCGTCGTCGGCCTGCTCCCGGGCGGACGCCCGCTCCCAGGGCTCGGTGCGGTAGAGCGGCGAGGCGTCGAGGAATCGCAGGTCCTGCATGGCGCGCAGCTGATCCACCGCGCGCCGCAGACACTCGAGCCGGTCGCCCAGGTTGGAGCCGACGGACAGGAACACGCGGGCCATGAGTGGGCTCAGCGTCGCCGGCGGGTCAGCTCGACGCCCGGGATGCCCTGCAGGCCCTCCATGGGCGGCGTGAGCTTCCGCACCCGCACCCGCACCTCGTCGCACGCGAATTCCGCGAGCAGCATCTGCGCCAGTCGCCCGGCCAGTCGCTCGAGCAGGTTCACCCGCTCCTTCGTCGACACTTCCACGATGCGGGCGGCGATCAGCCCGTAGTCCAGGGTGGACCGCAGGTCGTCCGAGGCCGCGGCCGGAGCCAGGTCCAGCCTGAGCTCGGCATCGACCGCGAACCACGCCCCGACCGTCTGCTGGGCCCGCGTGACGCCGTGGTGTCCGTAGAACCGGACGTCTTCGAGGAAGATCTTATCAGACGTCAGAGCTTGAGTCCCTTCAGCCGGTCCATGGCCTCCTGCAGGCGCTTGGCGTCGATGGTCAGGGCGATCCGGTAGAAGCCTTCCCCGGAGGGGCCGAAGCCGACGCCCGGCGTGATGACGCAGCCCACTTCGTTCAGCATCCGCGCCGCGAACGTGCGCGAGTCGAGGCCGCCGGGCACGGGCGCCCAGACGAAGAAGGCGGCCCTGGGCACGTCCACGTCCCAGCCGAGTCGCCGGAGCCCGGCCACCACCACGTCGCGCCGGTCCTGGTAGGTCTTCCGGTACTGCTCGGAGATGTCCTGGGGGCCGGTGAGCGCGGCGATGCCCGCCTCCTGGACGGCCTGGAACACGCCCGAGTCCACGTTGGTCTTGATCTTGCCGAGCCCGGCCAGCGCTCCCGCGTTGCCGCAGCAGAAGCCGAGCCGCCATCCGGTCATGGAGTAGGTCTTCGACAGCGAGTGGAACTCGACGCCCACCTCCATCGCGCCCGGGGTCTCCAGGAACGAGGGGGGGCGATAGCCGTCGAAGCGCAGCTCCGAGTACATCGCGTCGTGGCAGACGACGAGCTGGTGCCGGCGCGCGAAGTCCACGACGCGGGCGAAGAACTCCGGGCTCGCCACCGCCGCGGTCGGGTTGTTCGGGTAGTTCAGGTACATGAGCTTTGCCCGTCGCGCCACGTCCGCGGGGATCGCGTCGAGGTCGGGCAGGAAGGCGTTGGACCGGCGCAGCGGCATGAAGTGCACGTCGCCGCCCGCGAACCACGTGCCCGCGGCGTAGACCGGGTAGCCCGGGTCCGGCACCAGCACCACGTCGCCCGGGTTCACGAAGGCCAGCGGCATGTGCGCGGTGCCTTCCTTCGACCCGATCAGGGTGAGCACCTCGGCGCTGGGATCCAGCGTGACCGAGAACCGCTTGCGGTACCAGTCGGCCACCGCGGTGCGGAAGGAGAGCAGGCCCTCGTAGTCCGGGTACCGATGGTTGGCCGGGGTCTCCGCCGAGCGCTTGATCGCCTCGATGATGTGCGGGGGCGTCGGCAGGTCGGGATCGCCGATGCCCATGTCGATCAGGTCGACGCCGCGGGCGCGGGCCTCGCGCTTGTTCTTGTCGATCTCCGCGAACAGGTAGGGGGGCAGCTTGGCGAGACGGTCGGCGAGGGGAACCGGGGACGGTGATGGGCTCACGCGTGACTCTCCTGGATCTTGATGACGGGATTCTTGAGACCGCCGATGGACTCGATGCGCACCTCGACCTTGTCTCCCGGCTGCAGCGGCCCGATGCCGCTCGGAGTGCCGGTGGCGATGACGTCGCCCGCGAGCAGGGTCATCACCGCGGAGACGCGGGCGACCAGGTCCTCGACCGGGCAGATCAGGTGCTTGGTGTTGGAGGCCTGCCGGCGCTCCCCGTTGACGTAGGTCTCGAGATCGACGCCGTTGGGGTCGATGTCGGTGGCGATACAGGGCCCGATCGGGCAGAAGCTGTCGAAGGCCTTGGCCCGGGTCAGCTGGCCGTCGCGCTCCTGCAGGTCGCGGGCGGTGATGTCGTTGAGGCAGGTGTAGCCGAGCACGTACTCTCGGGCCCGCTCCGGGCTCACCTGATGACAGCGCTTCTTGATGACGATGGCCAGCTCGCCCTCGTAGTCCACCCGCCGCGACTGGGGTGGGAACACGATCGGGTCGTCGGGCCCGCACAGGGCCGAGAGCGGCTTCAGGAAGATGCAGGGCTCGCGCGGCACCTGCGCGTTCATCTCCTCCGCGTGCTCGCGGTAGTTGAGGCTCACCGCCACGATCTTGGACGGCACCACCGGGGACAACAAAACGGCCTGGCTCAGCAGGTACTTCTTCCGGCCCTTCTTGAAGGTGCTGTAGGGCGTGCCCGCGTACTCCACGATGTGGCTGCCCTCGAGCACGCCGTAGCGGATCTTGTCGCCGGCGCGGAACCGGACGATCCTCATGCCAGCCCGAGCACGTCCTGCATCGAATAGAGCCCCGGCTTCGCGGTGGCGATGAAGCGGGCGGCCCGCAGCGCGCCCCGCGCGAAGTTGTCGCGGCTGTGGGCGCGGTGGGTGAGCTCGAGCCGCTCGCCGAGAGAGCCGAAGGACACGGTGTGCTCGCCGACCACGTCGCCCGAGCGCAGCGCGGCCATGCCGATCTCCTTCCTCGTGCGCTCGGCCAGCTGATCGTGACGGTCGTAGACGGCGGTCTTGGCCAGGTCGCGCCCGAGGGCCTGGGCGACCACTTCGGCCATGCGCAGCGCGGTCCCGCTGGGCGCGTCCTTCTTGAAGCGGTGGTGCGTCTCGACGATCTCCACGTCGTAGTCGTCGCCGAGCAGGCGCGCCATGTCGGCCAGCACCCGGAAGGCCACGTTGACCGCCACGCTCATGTTGGGCGAGACGAGCAGTGGCGCGCTCGCGCCGAGTCGAGCCAGCTCCTCGCGCTGCGGAGCGGTGAAGCCGGTGGTGCCGATGACCGCGCGCCCGCCCTGGCGGGCCACCACCCGCACGTGGGCGAGGCTCGCCTCGGGCACCGAGAACTCGATCAGGATGCGGCCCTTGCCGATGGCGGCCTCGACGTCGTCGGTGATGGGGACCGACAGCCGTCCCACCCCAGCGGATTCGCCCGCGTCCCGCCCGACCGCGGCGTGCCCGGGCGCTTCGAGCGCGGCGACCAGCCGCAGCTCCGGCTCATCCTTGAGCAGGGCGACGAGACGACTTCCCATCCGGCCGGCGGCGCCGGCGACGACGACTTCCGCCATGGACTGCGCGGTCAGCCCTTGACGAGGCCGAGCGAGGCGAGGACCGCCTTCAGTCGCGGGCGATTGGCCTCGGCCATGCGGCACATCGGCAGCCGGAACTCCGGCTCCGCGAGCTTGCCCATCATGGCCAGGGCTTCCTTGACCGGGATCGGGTTGGTCTCGATGAACACCGCCCGCGAGAGCGGGAAGAGCTTGAGGTGCAGCTCGCGCGCCTGCTTCCAGTCGCCCGCCAGCGCGGCGTGCGTCATCTCGGCGGTCTCGCGCGGCACCAGGTTGGCGATGACCGAGATCACCCCGCGGCCGCCCACCGACATGAGCGGCAGGGTGATGTTGTCGTCGCCGGAGAGCACCGAGAACTCGGGCCCGCAGGCCAGGATCACCTGGGTCATCTGGTCGAGGGAGCCCGAGGCCTCCTTCACGCCGACGATGTTGGCGCAGTCGCGCACGAGGCGCGCGAGGGTGTCGGTCTCCACGTTGATCGCGGTGCGTCCCGCGATGTTGTACACCACGATCGGGATGTCCACCGCCTCCGCGATCGCGCGGAAGTGCCGGTAGAGGCCCTCCTGCGTCGGCTTGTTGTAGTAGGGATTGACCACCAGCGCCCCGGTGGCACCGGCGCTCCGGGCGTGACGCGTGAGGTCGATGGCCTCGGCGGTGGAGTTGGAGCCGGTGCCGGCGATGACCGCGAGACGGCCGCGGGCGGTCTCGATCACGATCTCGACCACGCGCTTGTGCTCGTCGTGGCTGAGCGTGGGCGACTCGCCGGTGGTGCCGCACGGCACGATGCCGTCGGTGCCGCTGGCCACGTGCCACTCGACCAGCTCGCGAAGCTTGGCCTCATCCACCTTGCCGTCGCGGAACGGGGTCACGAGAGCGACGATCGAGCCTTGGAATGTCGGGCGCATGGTTGGGTCCCTCCGTAGCTCACCGTGATGGGAAACGAAGCTTCATGACTCTAGCATTCTCCCAGGAAGCACTTCAAGCGGCAGACGCGATGGGGTACACTCCTGCGGATGGAACGCCCCGCCACCGCCCTCCGCAGGGCCGCCGTCACCGCCGAGGTCGCCGCCGAGGTGCGCCGGCGGTTCGGCACGCCGTGCTACGTGTACGATCGCGCGGCGCTCGAGGCCTCCGCGCGCGCCGCGCTCGCCTTCCCGGCGCCGTACGGGCTCACGCTGCGCTACGCGATGAAGGCCAACCCGAGCCGCGGCATCCTCGCCCTCTTCCGCGACCTGGGGCTGCACGTCGACGCCTCCAGCGATCACGAGGTGGAGCGGGCTCTCCGCGCCGGTTTCGCCCCCGAGCGCATCCAGCTGACCTCGCAGATGCCGTCGCGCGCCCTGCGCGAGCACGTCGCGCGCGGCGTGCTGTTCAACGCCTGCTCGCTGCATCAGCTGGACGAGTTCGGCAAGGTCGCGCCGGGCGCCGAGGTGTCGGTGCGGGTGAACCCCGGCCTCGGGACCGGGTCCACCAAGCGCACCAACACCGGGGGCCCCGCCTCGAGCTTCGGGATCTGGCACGAGGCGATGGGCGAGGTGGTCGCGCTCGCGAAGCGTCACGACCTGCGCATCCGCCGGCTGCACTCCCACGTCGGCTCCGGCACGGATCCCGAGGTCTGGAAGCGCTGCGCGCGCATGACGCTCGACCTCGTGGCGCCGCTGCCGCAGGTGGAGACCGTCAACCTGGGCGGCGGCTTCAAGGTCGGCCGCATGCCGGAGGAGCCGTCGGTGGACATGGCGGACGTGGGCGGGCACGTGCGCCGGGAGATCGAGGGCTTTCGGGAGCGGTCGGGTCGGGCGCTGCGTCTCGAGATCGAGCCGGGCACGTTCCTGGTCGCCAACGCGGGCGCCATCGTGGCCTCGTGCGTGGACGTCGTCGCGACCGGCGCCGAGGGCTATCTCTTCGCCAAGCTCGACGCGGGCATGCCCGAGATCGCCCGGCCGTCCCTCTACGGCGCCCAGCATCCGATCGACGTGCTGGCCCAGGGCCGCGAGCAGGCCGCGACGGTCTTCGTCGGTCCCTGCTGCGAGTCGGGCGACATCCTCACCCCCGCGCCCGGCGACCCCGAGGCCCTCGCCCCGCGCTGGGTCCCGCGCCCCCAGATCGGCGACCTCGTGGTGATCGGCGGCGCAGGCGCCTACTGCGCGGGCATGGCCACGATCAACTACAACTCCTACCCCCAGGCTCCCGAGGTCATGCTGGGCGCCGACGGCTCGCTGACCCTGCTGCGGCGCCGCCAGGTGCCCGAGCAGGTCTGGCAGAACGAGGTGTAGGGCCTACCGGCGCTTCAGCTCGACGAACGTCCCGTACGGCGTCTCCCGGGCGTTCGACGCCGAGAAGCGAGCCATCAGTAGGCGGTAAAACTGACTGGCCCGCTCGCGCTCAGCCACGGTGCTCATCCAGCCAACGAAGCTTTCTTCGTCTTGCGTCCAAAGCGTCCCGGCGTAGACACGATATCCTGCGTCCAACGCACCGGCGATTCGCGCCGTCATGAGATCGGCCGCTGCTGCAGCGCTGATTCCGTAGTTGAGGGTGAAGGCGCTGGCGAGCATGATCGACTCCTGCGCGAAGGATTCCCTGTCCGCCTCGAAGCCAAACACGTAAAGCCACGTGTTCCATCCTTCGAAGGCGTGGGACACGATCCGCGTCTCGGCTCTGGGAAACTGAGCCATGAAGATCCGCAGGGCGTTGATCTGGACGCTGTCGGCAGCCCGCGTC
>DATFYA010000125.1 GCA_035315345.1 Candidatus Methylomirabilota bacterium | reverse complement strand
GCCTCGATGCCCGAGTAGAGGCCTTCCGTGTTCTCGCGCACGATCACCAGATCGACCCCCTGGTAGCGAGTCGGCACCCCGTCCAGGTTGCGCACCGGCCGCACCGCCGCGTAGAGGTCCAGCTCCTTGCGCAGCCGCACGTTGATGGAGACGAACCCCTCGCCGATCGGGGTGGTGCACGGCCCCTTCAGCGCGACCGCGTGGGTGCGGATGGCATCGAGCGTCTCGGTCGGCAGCGCGTCCCGGCCGCGCTCGATGGCGGACAGCCCTGCAACGTGCTCCACCCACTCGATCGGCGCCTCGACCGCCTTCAGCACGCGCTGCACCGCCGCGGTCACCTCGGGACCGATCCCATCACCCGGAATCAACACGACCTGATGGCGAGTCATGCCGCCATTATCTCCCACCCGCCCAGGAAGCCGGCAGGCGCCCAACCCCTGCAAGCGGCTCAAAAGGGCCCAGATGCGAGGCGCCGCCCGAAGGTCGGGCGCGAGGCGTACTCTCTGTACGTCGAGCGCTCCGACCGAGGGCGGCGCACTCCCGCAGATGGGTCCTTTTCAGCCGCCTGCTCTAGATCTTTACCGGCACGAACTCGGTCGTGTAGTGCTGATCGAGCGGCAGGCGCTGCTTGAGCACGTTCAGCTCCAGCAGGGTGTCCTGCATGACCTTCATCGCCTCGAGATCCATGCGGCCGTCGACCGACAGGAGTGGCTTGACCAGGTCGTAGGCACGGCGGGTGGCGGGCTCGGGCCAGCCGATGCCCTTGGACGCGATGCGGATGGTCTCCTCGGGGTTCTCGCGGAAGAACTTCTGGCCCTGGAAGATCGACTTCAACGTCCGCTGCAGCGTGTCCTTCTTGGTCCTGATCAGCTCGTCCGTCGAATAGGCGATCAGGCTGATCCACTTCGGGGTCACCTCGTCCAGGCGCATGATGATGTGCCCCACGCCCTGGTACTCCAGCACCGAGCCCGCGTCGCCGAAGATGCAGCCCTGGGTCTCCCCGCGCTTGAGCGCGGCGGCCTGCGCGTCGATGCCGCCCACGCCCACGATCTTGATGTCCTTCTCGGGCTCCCAGCCCATCTTCTTGGCGAGCATGCGCGCGAACACCCAGGTGGTGGAGCCCACCACGGTCACGCCGATGGAGCCGCCCTTGAGATCCTCGACCTTCTTGATCTTCGGCGAGACGGTCAGCGTGAAGTGGTTCTTCTCGAGGATGGTGGCGATGGCGCGGATCCCGGTGCCGCGCTCGCGGAATACCAGCGGGTCGGTGGCGCCGGTGAGCCCGATGTCGGCGCCGCCGGCCAGCACGCCCTTGAGCAGGTCGGGCCCGCCCTTGAACGGGATCATCTCGGCGTCGAGGTCGTTGTGCTTGAAGTACCCCTTCTCGAGGGCGATCATCGTCGGCGCGTTGATGCCCATGTCGCCGAGGACCACGCAGCCGACCTTCACGGCGGTTGCGGCCCGGGCCGAGCGCGGCCGCCACGTCCCGATCCCGGCCGCCGCGGTGGTGCCCGCGATCGTCTTGAGGAAGCTGCGACGGGTCGTCGTCATTGACGGGCCTCCTGGAGTCAGCGCCAGCGAGAGAGGCGCTGGTTGAGATGCTCGAGAGACAGTACCACGACGATGGACAGGATCGACACGACCGCGGTGGCCGCGAAGAGCTCCGACGCCTTGAACGCCATGGCCATGCGCTGCATGAGGAAGCCCATCCCGCGGGTGCCCGCGAACATCTCGGCCAGCAGCACCCCGAGCATCGCGAAGACCACCCCGATACGCATGCCGGCCAGCACCGAGGGCAGCACCGCCGGCAAGAGGACCTTTCGGCTCACCTGCCCGCGCGTGGCGCCCATCGAGACGGCGGCGGTGATCAGCGTCGGGTCCACGTCGCGGGTGCCAGCGGCCACCATGAGCAGGATCGGGAAGACCGCAAAGAGGGTGGCGGTGATGACGGCGGTGCCGGTGCCGAGCCCGAAGATCAGCGCGATCCACGGCAGCACCAGGATCTTCGGCACGCCGTAGGCCGCGACGACATAGGGCATGGCCACCGCGTGCACGAGCCGGCGCGAGCCGATCAGGAGCCCGCCCGCCACCCCCAGGCTCACCGCGAGCGCGTAGCCGAGGAAGGCCTTGGCGAGCGTGTCGCCGAGGCGGGGCAGTGCCTCGCTCGCGGTCGTCCCGAGCGCGCCGGCGACCGCGCCCGGCGCCGGGACGAACAGCGGGTCGGCCACGCCGGTGCGCACCGCCACGTGCCAGGCCACCACCACCGCCGCGATCGACGCGGCCTGCGCGCCCAGCACGCCGACCCGACTATCGAAGAAGCGGCCGTAGCGCGACGGACTGGCCGCTTCGAGCGCCGGCTTCGCCGGCGCAACCTTGTCTTCGGGGGGAGGTCCGGAAGGGGGGCGCGAGCCCCCCTCCGGGTTGATTAGCCGGCCCATCGCTTCACCCGCGCCTCGACCAGCGCGCCCACCGTGTCCACCGCCAGGATGGCCGCGGCCGCGATCAGTGCCAGCACCGCGTACTCGCGCGTCATCATGAGCCCGTAGGCGTAGTTGATGACGTAGCCCACGCCGGCCCGCGAGCCCAGGATCTCGCCCACCAGCACGCCCACCACCGAGAGCGCCAGGCCGGCGCGCAGGCCACCCACCATGGTGGACGCCATCGCGGGCAACATGACCTTGCGGAACACGGTCCAGGGGCGCGCGCCCATGGACCGCGCCACCGTCACCAGGGTGGCCGGCACCTGGCGGATGCCCGCGAGCACCGAGAGCACGATCGGGAAGAAGCCGAGCAGCACGCCGAAGGCGATCTTCGACGCCGGGCCCAGCCCGAAGAACAGCATCAGCGACGGGTACC
>DATFYA010000124.1 GCA_035315345.1 Candidatus Methylomirabilota bacterium | reverse complement strand
CTCGTCGTGAGCTGGCCCGCCGGGCGTCGGTCCCGCTGCATCCGCTGTCGCGTCGGGAGGAGATGCCGCGGCTGCGCTCCTCCAGCACGCGGCGGCGACTGCGCTACGTGGGACTCTTCGTGGGGTTCCTCATCGTGACCTACGTGGGTCTGGTCCTCCTGAAGATCGTCTACAGCGTGGTCGAGTCGTGGTTCTAGCCCGGCGCTACATGCCCCGCCGGCGCGCGGCGTGCAACACCGCGATGATCGTCATCGCGTCCTTGATCTCGCCCCGCTCCACCATGGCCAGCGCCTCGCGGAAGGGAAATGTGCGCCGCTCGATGAACTCGGTGTGATCGGCCGCGCGCGACACCGGCCGGAGGTCCTCGGCCACGTAGAGGTGGGCGATCTCGTACAGGATGCTCTTCGAGGTCTGGAAGTCGCACAGGCGGGTGAGCCGGCCGGCCTCGTAGCCGGCTTCCTCGGCGAGCTCGCGCTGCGCGGCTTCGATCAGGGTCTCGTCGCCGTCCTGGCCGCCGGTGGGCATCTCCCAGAAGAAGCCGCCCGCCACGTAGCGATACTGGCCGACCAGCAGGACGGTGTCGGGATCCAGGAACGGCAGCACGCCCACGCACTCCCCGCAGTCCACCACGCCGTACAGCGTGGTGCGTCCGTCCGGCAGCTCGACCATGTCCTCGCGGAGCGCGATCCAGCGATTCTCGTAGATCGGCCGCGTGGAGGTCGTTCGCCAGGGTGTGCGCGGCCATGCGGCGGGATCCGAGCGCGATGCGCGCGAGGCGGACGCGCCGGTTTCCGAGGGAGTGGGCTCGCTCATGATCCGGTTGTATCATGTGGGGCCAGGAGGAGCGTGATGGCCTTGCCGGCGCCGCTGGAGACGATCTGGAACGACCTGGAGAGCGTCCGCGCCCAGACGCTGAAGGAGACCGAGGCCCTGAGCCAGACGCAGGCGGACTGGCAGCCGGCCGACGGCGAGTGGTCCATCGGCGAGATCCTCCATCACGTGATGCTCGCCGAAGTGGGGACGAGCAAGCTCACCTCGAAGCTGCTCCGGGACGCCCGCCCGCCGCTGCCCTCGTTTCCGGGGGACCTGCGCGCATTCACTCCGCTGCCGGCGCCGCCGCCGGGGCCGGCCAAGGCCCCGGAGGTCGTCTATCCGGAGCGCGGCCATCAGATCGAGCGGCTGCTCGCGGACCTGGCCACGACGCGCGAGCGCAGCCGCCAGGCCATCGAGCGGGTGGCCGCGGTGGACCCGCGCGCGTTCACGTGGCGGCACTTCACCCTCGGCGAGCTGGACCTCGCGCAGTGGTGGCTGCTGCACGTGCGCCACGAGACCGATCACCTGCAGCAGCTCCGGGCGGTCAAGGCCGCCGCGGGGTTCCCGACGTCGTGAAGGTCATTCTCCGGAACCCGCGTCGGGAGATCGCGGTGGAGGGCAAGCGGCGGGTGAAGGAGCTGCTCGGCGAGCTGGGGATCCTGCCGAGCACGGTGCTGGTCATCCGCGACAACGAGCTGCTGACCAGCGACGCGGTGGTGGGCGGCGACGACGTGCTCGAGGTGCGCCCGGTCATGTCGGGCGGCGGGGATCCGCGGTGAAGTGCCGCAAGTGCGGCGGCAGCGCCGCCCTCGAGCTGCGCCGGCACAACGCGGCGTTCTGCCCGCCCCACTTCATCGAGTTCTTCCACAAGCAGGTGGCCGAGGCGGTGCACCGGCACCGGATGTTCTCCCGCGAGGAGACGATCATGGTGGCGGTCTCCGGGGGCAAGGACTCGCTCGCGCTGTGGGACGTGCTGATCGAGGACGGCTACCGCACCGCCGGCCTCTACCTGGATCTCGGCATCTTCGACTACTCGAAGGAATCGAAGGCCAAGTGCGAGGCCTTCGCGGCCGCCCGCGGGCAGACTCTCCACGTCGAGCGCGTGGCGGACGCGGTGGGCGCGCCCATCCCGGTGGTCCAGCAGGTGACGCGGCGGCCGACCTGCTCGGGGTGCGGCCTCTCCAAGCGCTATCTCATGAACCGGGCCGCGCTCCAGCACGGCTATCCGGTGGTGGCCACCGGGCACAACCTCGACGACGAGGCGGCCACCCTCTTCGGCTCGGTCATGCACTGGCAGACCGACGCGCTGCCGCGTCAGTCACCCGCGCTGGCCTCGACCCATCCCAAGCTGGTGCGCCGGGTGAAGCCGCTCTACCGTCTCTCCGAGCTGGAGACCGCAGCCTACGCGTTCCTGCGGGGCATCGACTACATCGTGGAGGAATGCCCGTTCGCGCAGGGCGCCACCTCGATCGCTCACAAGGAGACGCTGAACCGACTCGAGGAGACCTCGCCCGGCTCCAAGCACAACTTCCTGTTCGGCTTTCTCGAGCGCGCCCGGCCCGCCTTCGAGCGGGTGGAGGACGTGGCGCTGCAGGAGTGCACCTCCTGCGGTCAGGTGACCACCGGGGCGGTGTGCGCGTTCTGCAAGATGGCCGATCTCGTCAAGCGGAGGACGTCATGAGCGATGCGGTGATCGTCGGTGCGGTGCGGACCGCGGTGGGCAAGAAGAACGGCAAGCTGGCCGGGGTGCGCCCCGACGACCTGCTGGCCGATACCCTGAAGGCGCTGGTGGAGCGCGTGAAGGTCGACCCTCGTGAGATCGAGGACGTGGTGGTGGGCTGCGTGGACCAGGTGGGCGAGCAGGGGTTCAACATCGCCCGCAACGCCGCGCTCATCGCCGGCTTCCCGGTGGACGTCTGCGGCACCACGCTGGACCGGATGTGCGGCTCCGGTCAGCAGGCGGCCAACTTCGCGGCCATGGGCGTGATGTCCGGTCAGTACGAGTGCGTGATCGCGGGCGGCATCGAGAACATGAGCCGGGTCCCCATGGGCTCCAACGGCAGCGGTCCCGGCGACGGCCCGCTGTCCCCGCGGCTGCAGGCCCTCTACGACATCATCCCGCAGGGGCTCTCCGCGGAGATGATCGCGGAGCGGTGGGGCCTCAAGCGCGAGGAGCTGGACGAGCTCTCGGCGGGCAGCCACGAGAAGGCGGGCCGGGCCATCGCGGAGGGACGGTTCAAGCGGGAGATCGTGCCCATCACGCTGGCCGACGGCAGCGTGTTCGACACCGACGAGGGGGTGCGGGTGCCGGTGAACCGGGAGAAGATGGCGTCGCTGGCCCCGTCCTTCAAGCCGGACGGCGTGGTCACCGCGGCCAACTCCTCGCAGATCTCGGACGGCGCCGCCGCGCTGCTGATCACGTCGGAGGCGCGGGCCAAGGCCCTGGGGCTCAAGCCGCGCGCGCGCATCGTGGCCACCGCGCTGGCCGGAGTGGATCCGACCATCATGCTCACCGGCCCGATCCCGGCCACCCAGCGGGTGCTGAAGAAGGCGGGGATGAAGCTCGACCAGATCGATTGCTTCGAGATCAACGAGGCCTTCGCCTCGGTGGTGCTGGCGTGGGAGCGCGAGCTGCATCCGGACATGACCCGCGTCAACGTCAACGGCGGGGCGATCGCCCTCGGCCACCCGCTCGGCTGCTCGGGCGCCAAGCTGATGACCACCCTGCTGCACGAGCTCGAGCGCACCAAGAAGCGCTACGGCCTGCAGACGATGTGCATCGGGTTCGGCCAGGGCATCGCGACGATCATCGAGCGCTTGTAGCAGGCGGATCCCTCTACGTCGAGCGCCCGACCGCGGGCGCCAACGACGCAGGTGGGCCTTTATCGGCCGCCTGGGCGGCCGGAGGCGAGGGCGACCTGCACCGTGCGGTGCAGGTCGTGCGGCGGCACCGGCTTGAACAGCAACGCCGAGATGCCGAGGCGCCGGCAGCGCGCCTGATCTTCTTCCTGCAGGCCCCAGCCGGTGATGAAGATCAGCGGCACGTTGGGATCGCCGGCGCGCAGCCGCTCCGCGAGATCCCAGCCGCTCATCTCGGGCATGCCCACGTTGGTGATCACCAGGTCGAAGCCGGCGGGTACGAACACGCGCAGGGCCTCGGCCCCGCTCGGAACCGGCAGCACGTGATGGCCCGCGTCCTTGAGCATCTCGCCCAGGATCGACAGCACCTGCGGATCGTTGTCCACGAGGAGGATGCGTCCCTTGCGCTCGCCCCGGGTCTCGCCCCCGGCCGCGGGCTCCCCGGACTGGCTCATGCCGATGGGCAGCGTGATCGTGAAGGTCGTGCCCTGGCCGGGATGGCTGTCGACCCGCAGGTCGCCGCCGTGCCGCTCCACGATCGAGTGCGAGACCGAGAGCCCCAGGCCGGTGCCTTCCTCGCCCTTGGTGGTGAAGAACGGATCGAATACCCGCTTGCGCACGTCGTCGCTCATGCCCATGCCGGTGTCGGCCACCGTGACCACCGCGTGGCGGTGGTCGCCGAGGCGCGTCCGGATCTGCAGCGTGCCGCCACGGGGCATCGCGTCGATGGCGTTGAGCACGAGGTTGGTGATGACCTCGTTCAGCTCGGCGGGCCGGCCCATCACCATCGGCACCGGCCCCAGCTCGAGCTCCAGCCGCAGGGGCACGCCGCCCTTGACCTTCTTCTCCTCCCAGCGCGGACGGGTGATGGCCAGCGAGTCCCGTACCACCTGGTTGAGATCCATCGACACGAACGGCTCCTCGGGACGCAGGCGCGCGAACTTCTGGATGCGCCGCACCGTCTCGGCCCCGCTATTGGCCGCCTTCTCGATGACGTCGAGGCCGCGCCGGATCACGTCGGTGTTGCCGGGGCTGCGCGCCATGAGCTGGGCGTAGCCGAGGATGGCCTGCAGCAGATTGTTGAAGTCGTGGGCGATCCCGCCCGCCATCTGACCCAGGGCGGTCAGCCGCTCCGACTGGTGCATCTGGGCCTCGATCTCGCGCTGGGCGGTCATGTCGCGCACGATCGCGAGGAGACCGTCCGCGCTGCCGTCGCGGCCGGGTAGCGAGGACAGGGTGACCGCGAGATTCAGCGAGCGCCCGTCGGCCCGCCGGGCGGTGGCGTCGAAGGTGCGCACCGGCGTCTCGGGCGAGAGCGCCACCCGCGCCTGCTGGTAGGGCCCGGAGGGCAACAGCGACGCGAAGGGCTGGCCCACCACCTGCGTCCGCGGGAGCCCGAAGATGCTCTCGGCGGCCGGGTTCCATCCGCGGATGTTGCCGTCGCCGTCCACCGAGATGATGGCGTCGCCCGCCGAGTGGATCAGCGATTCCAGATGCTGCTTGGTCTCCTCCACCTCGCCGTAGAGGCTCGAGTTGCGGATGGCCACCGCGAGGTAGTCCGACAGCATCTCCAGCAGCTCGCGCTCGCGCGTGTCGATCGGGCGGCTGCCCGGCCGGTTGGCGACCAGGAGGTACCCCACCGTGCTCTCTTCGCCCCGGATCGGGCACACCACCCGCGTTTCGTTGCCGGTGTCGTCGGGTGCGACCGCTCCGAGGCGGACCGCCGCCTCGTCGTAGCCCAGTGCGGCCTTGAGCTGGTCGGTGATCGCGGTGGTCAGCTGGCGGAAGTCGAGCTGCCCGAGCAGGGTTCGCGAGATCTCGCGCAGGATCGAGAGCTGGGTCACGCGCAGGGACTGCTCGATCTGCTCGCCCCGCGCCTCTTCCTCCAGGCCGCGCGTCTTGGCCGCGAGCTCCCGCATCTCCTGCACGAGGGTGGTCAGCTGGTTCCGGGTGCCGATCTCGGATTGCCGGCGGGCGAGGGCGCGCCGCGCGGTCTCTTCCAGGTCCTGCCGGCTGAACGGCTTGATGAGGTACTCGAAGGCCCCGTGGGTGAGCGCGTTCTTCACTGTCTCCAGCGAGGCGTAGGCGGTGATCATCACGACCTCGATGCTGGGATCCTCGCCCTTGATCCGACGGAGCAGCTCGATGCCGTCCATCTGCGGCATCTTGATATCCATGAAGATCAGGTCGGGGTGGAACGTGCTGAGGGTCTTGAGCGCGGCCTCGCCGCTGTCCGCGGTGACGATGTCGTAGCGGGGCTTCAGGATCATGCGCAGGGACTCGCGCGGCCCCATCTCGTCGTCGACCACCAGCACCCGCGGGCGGCCGGTCATGGATGCGACGCGGCGGGGAGCGACGCGGTGAAGCTCACCTCGCCGCGGCCGTGCTTGGCCTCGAGCCGGCCGCCCTGGCTCTCCACGATGCGCTGGCTCACGCTCGGTCCCACGTCGATGAGGTTCTCCTGCACGACCTGGATCGGGTCGAAGATCGCCTGCAGCTCCTCGGCACGTACCTCCGAGGTGCGCGAGGAGATGGTCAGCCGCACCCGCTCCTCCCGGGGCACGTGCGCGATCGACACCGAGACCTTGGCGTCGGGGCCCGGGGTCTTGCGCAGGAGGTACCAGATCAGGTACGACATCGCCTTCTTGAACATCCCGTGGTCGCCCCGCACCAGGAACGACGACCCCTCGTGCGAGAGGGTCGCGGTGACGTGCTTCTGGGTCGACTCGTCGGTGAAGGTGAGCAGGCGGGCCTCGCCGTTGCCCGCGGCCAGGGCCTGCGCGCCCAGCTCGGCGAGGCCCTCCTCGGCGACCTGGCGCAGGTCCAGCGTCTCGCGCTTGTAGTCGCTGTCGTTGACGAGGGCGGCGAGCTTGTCGAAGATCTGCACGAGCCGGCGCACGTCGCGGCCCACCACCGACGAGAACTGGTTGCGGAAGGTGGCGTCGTCGTAGCGCTCGCCGATCAGCTCCATGAACGCATTGATCGAGACGAGCGGGTTCTTGATCTCGTCGGCGATGCGGGCCACCACCTGGGTGAGGAGCTGCAGCTGCTCGGCCCCGCGCCGCTCCTGGGCCAGCTCGCGCTGCGCGGTCATGTCCTCGAAGACGAGGACGGCGCCCATCGGCTCGGTCCGGTCGCCCATCACCGGATAGGTCGACACCTCCAGCGGCAGGTTGCGCAGGGCCAGATGCACGTCGGCGCGGGTCACCGAGCGGCCCTTGGCGAGGGCTTCGAAGAGCATGTCGCCGAGGGGAGAGGGCAGCACTCGGAGATCGCGGTGCAGGACCTCGCCGGCCGCCATGCCCAGGATCTCGAGGGCGCGGCGGTTGATGGCGACGACTTTCTCGTCGGGATCGATGGTGATCACCCCGCTCGACATGCGGGCGAGGATCCGCTCATTGAATTCCTTTTCGTACTCGAGGAGGTGGTGCACGCGGATGTCGCGGATCGCGGTGGCCAGATGGGTGGCGAGGCCGAAGAGCGTCTCGGTCTCGCCGCGGCCGTAGCCGCCTCCGGTGATGCGCTGACCGAGGGTGAGAATGCCCACCAGCTCGCCGTGCGAGGAGAGCGGGATGGCCACCACCGCCTGCAGCACCGCCAGCTCGCGGGCGATCTCGCGCGCCGCCGGATCGGCCAGTCGGCCTTGCGCCTCTTCGATCTGGATCAGGCGGCCCTCGGTCATCAGCCAGAGCGGCAGGCCGCTGTCCGCGGAGAGGCTGAACGACTCCACCACGTGCCGGGCGAGGCCGCGATAGGCGTTGACCCGATACTGTCTCGTATCGGGGCCGGCGAGGAGGATGGCTGCGCGGCTCGGCCGTACCAGCTCGGCGACGCCGTCGAGAAACTGGTCCAGCACGCGGGGCAGATCGAAGCCGGCGGCCAGAGCCTTGGCGAACTCCTTCGCCATCTGGGTCAGCGCGTGCGAAGAAGCCTGCACGCCCGGCGACGCGGCCTCGGACGGTCCATCCACCGGCGTCCGACGCGAGGCGCGCAGGGCGGCCAGCTCCTGCAGCAGATGCAGCTTGTCGCCGGCGTGCCGGAGCAGGCTCTGGAGCTGGCGGGTCGTGAACGGCTGGATCAGGACGAAGTCCGCCGCCTCGATCGCGCTCTCCTCCTCGATCGATTGGGCGCCCGGCACCACGCAGAGCACGACCGCGTTCGGGCAGAGATGCCGAACGCTGGAAATGAACGACTCCAGGTTCTTGAAGGGCGGCGTCGCCTCCTTGACGATCAGGTCCATCTGGGTCAGGCGCAGTGTACGCAGCGCCTCGTCGTCCGACAGGGCGGTGAACACGGAGTTGTCGTACTCCAGCGCTCGCATCAGGCGCGGGCGGAGGGTCTCGCTCGCCGAGACCAGCAGGACCGTCTTCACGGAGCGACGCGAGCCGGGCGCCCGGTGGGCACCGGGAACTCGACGGTGAACGTGCAGCCGGCACGTCCGTTGTTGTTGCGCACGCCGAGCCGGGCGTGGTGCGCGTCGGCGATGCTACGGCAGATCGCCAGCCCCAGCCCGGTCCCGTGCGGCTTGGTCGTCACGAACGGATCGAAGATGGTCGCGACCAGCTCGTCGGCGATACCCGGGCCGCTGTCCGCGACCTCGACGAGGAGCGTGTTTCCGCCGCCTTCCGAGAGATCGGCCACACGCACGGTCAACTCCCCGCCGGGTTCCATCGCTTGGACGGCATTTAAGCACAGGTTCAGAAAAAGCTGCTGCAACTGAGAGGCGTTGCCGAGCACCGGGCGCCGCGTCGCCTCCCCGATCAGCCGGAGGCGGATCTGACGATCTTCCATCTCCGCGTGCAGCGTCTCCAGCGTGTCGCGCAGGGCGCCCGAGACGTCGACCATCTCCATCCGGTGCTGGGACGCCCGCGACATCGTCCGGAAGCGGCTCAGCAGATCGTCGATGCGGCCGATCTCCCGTCCGGCGGTGCGGGAGAACATCTGCCGGAAGTCCTCGCTGGACCCGCGAGACGGCAGGAGCTGGGCGTACGTCTTGATCCCGACGAGCGGGTTGCGGATCTCGTGGATCAGGCCCGAGGCGATCGCCTCGATCGAGGCCAGCCGCTCTGCCCGCCGCTTCTCCTGCTCCAGCTCCTTCAGCCTCGACATGTCGACGAGCACCGCCACCGCGCCCAGGATCGAGCCATTCGGCCCGCGCAGCGGGAACGTCGAGCACACGAGCGGGATGAGCTGGCCGGCCGCGTCGGGCAGCGCGAATTCGTCCTGGGAGCGCGGCTGCCCGTCGGCGGCGGTCGACTTGAGCAGCGGTCCCAGCGGCGCGGGCAGCTGATCGGGCCCGTGTCCGCGCACCGCTTGAGCGGAGACGCCGGTGAAGTGTTCGGCAGCCCGATTGAAGAGCGTGATCCGGCCCCGCGGGCCCAACGCGACCACGCCGCTCTCGATGGTCTCGAGCACCTTCTGCATCTCCTCGTTGACCTGCACCACCCGCGCGTGGGTCTGCGCATTGCGGACCGCGACCGCGGCCTGGTTGGCCAGCGTCGTCAGCAGATCAGCGTCATTGCTGAAGTAGGGGTCCCCGGATCGCTTCGCGCCGAGAAGGAAGAATCCGACTGGCTGACCCTCTTCTGTCAGAGGCACCACAACTTCGGCTTGGAGACTTGAAAGTTCCTCTCGCAGACTCGAATTCGACGAAGCAGAACGATCGGCTGATATCTCGTCTTTGAACGCCAGCTGGTCGACAAATGGGAGTGAAGAGGCCGTGTGTAGAACGGGCGGGAACTGCCCTGTAGGCAGGTTCCAGGAGAGTTTAAATTCCCGATCTTCATCATCGTACAGGTAGATGCTAGCCACCTCTGGAAGGAATGTCGTTTCGAGCACGGAGCCCACGTGTACGAGGAGATCTTTAAGATCAATTGTGGCTGTCAGGCCCTGGCTGGCCTCGCGCAGAGTCCTCGCGTAGTCGTATGGGTCTCGATACAGGTATCTGTTAAATAAGCGCTGCACAGAGCCGCGAGCCGGCGTGAGGATACACACTGCCGCAATCGCTAGAACTATCTCGCGAAGGGAAAAGTCATGTTCGTCGGGTAGAAGGTAGTTCGATAAAGTCAATGCAACAGCCAGCACTCCGGCAGTAGTAATGAGGGCGACTAGGTAGACAGCGCCCCTATGAATGAAGATGCGGATATCCATCAACCGATGCCGGATAATTGCGTGCCCGATGATCCCCAGCAGCAACAATGAAAACAGTGGACCGTAGCGTCCGTAGTCAGAGGTTTTGAGCACGAGAGGCAACACTACGTTTGTCGTAGTGATCAATGCGCCTGACAAGAGAAAGGCCCAGATGACATAGCGGACCTGAAGACGCTCGAGGCCGACGGAACGGCGATACTTGCTTCTTAGGAGATAGACCGTTGTTGCAAACCCGACCAATGCATAGACGGCGAAGACAGGATGAAGAGGACCATATGTAACTTGCAGGCCCGTCGGGGTCGATTTGGCAACGGCCACCATCCACGGCGAGAACGAGACGACGAAGAAGGCGATTCCGACAGGAACGAGGAAGAAGCGCACCATCCGGCAGACCGCCGGCGGTGATAGGGCGAACCGCTCGGTAAACAGTAGGAAGGCCACCGCAAAGAGACTTCCAGCTGCGAATGCGATGCGAATCACCAGCGTTGTTGCGCTAAGACCTGTTGTTTGCGGATCGACGTGATAGCCGACGGCCAGTGAGCCAGACCACAGACTTGTAGCCAGCGCTAGGAGCCCAAAGGCTCTGTTCAGTGAGGATCGCGGCGCGCGACCAAACACATACAGGCCCATACCTAGATTTGCTATGGCCGTGGCTATGAGGAGTAGCCAGTTTATGGACCCGCCGAGCATTAATCTCCTCAGCTTTCCTTAACGCTAACCACGAACTGCGCTTTGAAAGGCTTCTGCGCTAGCTTCAGCAGCCGGAAGCTCGACTATGATAGTCGTGCCTCGGTGTGCGCGATTGTTTTCAGCTCGGATCGATCCCCTATGCGCGTCGACGATGCTTCGGCAGATGGCTAGCCCGAGGCCGGAGCCTGTTGGCTTGGTAGTGAAGAAGGGCTCGAATATGTGACCTCTGACCGACTCGGACATTCCGGGGCCCGTATCGGAAACCTCGAGGAGGATCCAGGACGGCCCAGGAGATTGGGTCCGGGCTATCCTGATGTTAATCGCTCCGCCCGAACCCATCGCCTCAAGCGCATTCTGGAGAATATTCAGGAAGAGCTGTTTGAGTTGCGAATCTTCGATGGCTACATAGGGAGCCTCGTCCTCAACCGAGTAGTGAACGGCTGTCTGGCTTTGTTCTAGTTGGCCACGTAGCAGCTTCAGAGTGTCCAGCAATGGCTGCCGAAGGTCGACGGAGCCGGTTTGCGGGTGGGGCGCGCTGGCGATGCCTCTTAGCCGCGCTACCAAGTTGTCAATTCTGTCGATCTCTCTAACAACAACTTTTGAGAAGTCCTCACGGAAGTCAATGTCGGCGAAGCGTTCAGGCAGCAGCTCAGCAAAGGTTCTGATTGCCACTAGCGGGTTCTTGATCTCATGTGCGACGCCGGAAGCCAGCGATCCAAAAGATGCAAGGCGTTCGGCGCGCTGCTTTTCAATCTCGAGTTGTTTCAGTCTGGTTAGATCGCTGAAGACAATAAGTGCTCCGAGAGTGGATCTGTCTTTGGCCTGAAGCGGCGCTGTCGAATAGACCAGCGGGAGGGCCTGGCCCTCTCTAGTGTGAAGAGAGGTTTCGAGCTGCGAGTAAGCCTTGCCGTCCAACAACGTGTCTCTAAGCGGTTCAGCCAGCGCCACCGGAAGATCAACGTATGAGACAGGGTTCCTTCTCTTGAGGCTCATGCCGGTAAGACGTTCGGCGGCGGGGTTGGACAACGAGATGTGGCCAGACGCATTCAAGGCGATCACGCCACTGGCCATTGTTGAGAGGATGTTGTCGACATACTCGTTGACGAGCACCACTTCTCGATACAGGTGCGCATTCTTAACCGCGACCGCAGCTTGGCTAACCAAAGTCGAGAGAAGATCGACATCCTCGGAGAAATAGGGATCACCGGACCGTTTGGGCCCGACGACTACCATCCCGGCCAGCGACCGATCCTCCATCAAAGGAAAGGCCACATCGCCGCGAACCGCTCGTAACTCCGCTGCCGCCCGATTGATTGGCGTATCGGGCGGCTGACGAATCGCCTCTTCATGCACAAGGGGCCGGCGCTCTTGACGTAGGAACTGAACTATCGAGGAGACATCCAATATTGGCGAATCAGCGCTGGTTGCCAACCATGGGCTATCACTCGGTCGCTGGCTCGCCACGTAGGCTCGCTTCTGCGCGTCGTGAAGGTAGACGAAGACTGCCTCGGCTTTGAATGTGCTCTCGATAGTTACGGTCAGGTACTCGAGTAGAGACCCAAGGTCTAGGGTGCTGCTAAGGCGTCTGCTGGACTCGCGTAGCGTCCGCTGTAGATCGTACTTCTCTCGATAGACATAACGATTGAAAGAGCGCTGGATCCAACTCTTGAGTGGCTGGAAGAGAATGGCGACGATGATGGAGAGAATGAGAGCTTCGGCGAGCGGGATGTTGCTAGTGTCGAATCCGGAAGCGTACTGATACAGCTGGACGAAAGCGAGAAACACCGAGACAGATGCAACGATCGCCGACACATACACAGCTCCCTGTCGGATAACTACCCGAATATCCATTAGACGATGCCGAATTATTGCGTGTGCTGAGAAGGACACGACCAAGAGCGAGAAGTAGGGACCCAGGAAGCTGTACTTTGAGGTAGTCCAAATCAGGGGAATCAGCAGGTTGGTTGTGATCGCACCGGCGCCGCCGAGGAGGATTCCAAGAAGCAGGTATCGAAGCTGAAGTTTCCGAACGCCTGCGGTTGACCGAATCGTTCGCCATAGAGTGAAGAGCGCGAGCAGAAAACAAAGTAGGAAGTAGACACCGAAGAGTTTGTGAGCGGGGCCATAGATGAAGCTGGCACGACTGGGCTGCATACGGGCGCCCGCGACAATCCATGGCGACAGCGAGAGAAGTATAGATCCGCCGCAGCACACCGCTGGGATGAAGATCTGCGGTTTTAGCTTGCGTCCAGCATCGACCGAGAAAGCATCGAACATCCAAAGCAAGCAGAACGGGATCGCACTTGCGAAAGCGAAACCCAAACGACCCAGGGCAATCGTTGTCCGCACGGATTCGGAAGAAAGAGCGAAGGATATGCAGACAATCCAACCCGCGATCGTAAGCGCAGCGAGAGCAAAGCGCCGATTCTCAGCGGCGCGCCTATTGTGCAAATAGACGAACGTGGCAAGCGTGACTAGGGTCGCGCCGAGCGCCAAGACGCCAACGGTCTGCAAGCGGCTCCTCTGTGTGCTACGGGGGAGTTTGTCCGACTACCAGTGCTGCTACACTGCCGCCGAAACTGTGGCCGTTGATCAGGACAGTTCGTACTCGCGCAACGCGCGATACGTTTGGGACATAGTCCAAGTCGCATCGGGGGTCCGGGGTCTCTTGGTTGATGGTGGGCGGGACCACTTGTTCCCTGAGCGACAAGCATGCGGCCGCGGCCTGGATCGTGCCCGCCGCCGACACAGGCTGCCCCATCATCGACTTTATGGAACTTATCGGAATCTTGTAAGCGTGTGTCCCTAACGCCTCCTTAAAGGCGTTGGTATCGCATATGTCGTAGTCGGGCAGTGAGCTTCCGTGGGCGTTGACGTGGTCAATGTCTTCAGCTACAAGGCCTGCCTGGCGAATCGCGTCAGAGATTGCAGAGGCCATTCGCTTGCCAGAGAGATCACCCTTGCGCATGCCAATTGCCTCACTCGCGGATCCGTGTCCCAATACCTCGCCATAGATTCGGGCTCCGCGTTCACGAGCAACATCCAGTTCCTCGAGCACGAGGGTGGCGGCACCCTCTGAGATCACGATTCCATCCCGTTGGAGGTCATACGGTCTTGAAGCCTTGCGAGGCGCGTCATTCCGCTTGGTCAGCGCACCGAGGGCACAAAAGGCGCCGAACGCCAATGGGAAGATAGGCGCATCGCACCCGCCGACGACCGCCATGTCGGAGAGGCCTTCTGATACATGTTTGAAGCCTTCGTTGATAGCGTCGATGCCGGTGCAACAGTTGGACGAGAGAGACAGAGCCGGACCGGTTATTCCGAACTCTATGGCGATATAGCTCGAGGTGGCATGAGGAGGATACTCAAGAGCCGCCCACGGGTTGATTGCGCTGACACCCTCCCTGATAAGGCCTTCGAGGGCACGCGCTGCGATGTCGCCTCCTCCGTTGATTGACGTGCCATAGAAGATGCTCGTCGAGGAAGAGAGAGTTGTATCGATATTTACCTTTGCATCCTCCAGCGCGAGTCGGGTGGCGGCTACTGCAAACTGCGAGAATCGCCCCATGGGTTTTGCCCTGCGTGCAGTCATAAATGCCTTCGGGTCGAAGTCGCGGACTTCGCCGGCGACGTGGCAGGGGTAGGGAGAAGGATCGAAAGCGGTGATGTAGTCGATGCCCGATTTACCGGCGACGAGGTTCTGCCAGAAAGTGTCCTTACCGATGCCGTTGGGGGCGATGACACCCAACCCGGTAATGACTACACGACGTGGGTTCTTCATCTGCCCGTGCCCTTGTCCGAATGGAACGGTGAAGGTGGGATAACGTCTAATAACCTAGCAGAAAATCAATCTAAACCCAAATCACGTCCTGTCGAAGGCTCGGGTAGAATGCGTCTCGTATGCGGGGCATGATCACGCGTCGCCGCCTCCTGGCCGCGATTCCAGCGGCACTTCTCGTCACTCGGGGCCGGGCGCTGGGTCTGGAAAACGGCCGTTCCGTTCTCGGTTACCATCTCGATCTATCGGTTTTATTTAACGTTCTGACCTTGTCCATGACGGGGACGGTGACCCAGGAGATCGACCGCAAGGCCGGCCGGTACCGGGTGACAATGAATGGCAAGGGGATCGGCATCAGCACCGGCACCGAAGCCACCGGGTTGATTCAGGACGGCCGGTTCAAGCCGCTGGAGAGCCGCAGCTTCCACGTCATTCGGGGGCGGTCGAATACCTCGGTCACGACCTACGACTACGCCCGGCAACGGGCCGAGCTCCACGCCGTGGCCTACACACTGCTGCTCAGCCGCCGCCGGCAGATCGATGACGCGATCGCGCTGCCCCAGGATCGGCCGGTGGACGACCTGGTCTCGGCCGCGTTGAACTTCGCCGCCGGTACGCTCGACCGCGAGGCCGACGGCACCTATTACACGTCGGTCATGCGCCGAAAGCGCGCCGAGAACGAGGGCACCGACGACGTAGCCCCCGACGGCTACCGCGCCGAGCTGGTGCCGCTCCGCTTCCGCCCGGCGCCCGACGGCCCCGACGGCCGTCTCTCCGCTCTCATCGACATCACCCGGTTCTCGTCCTGGGCGCGCTCCGATCAGCCGGCGCGCGTGGTCTTCGCTCCGGATCGTCTGCTCGAGTCCGTGCAGTCGTCCCTCATCCTGGGCACCACGCTCTCGGTGCGGGTGTCGACCAGCGCGTGAGCCGGGCGGCCGCGCGTTACGACCTGATCGGCCTCGGCGAGGTGATGCTGAGGCTGGCCGCCCGCCCGCCCCAGCGCCTGGAGCAGGCCTCCGACCTGGACGTCCAGATCGGTGGCACGGAGGCCAACGTGATGGCGGCGTGCGCCCGCCTCGGGCTCCGCACCGCGTTCATCTCCGTCCTGCCCGCGGAGCACGCGTGGGGTGACCGCACCATTCGCGAGCTGACCGGCCACGGGGTGGACTGCCGCGGCGTGCTGCGTCGCCCGGGCCAGCGCATGGGCTTGTACTTCCTCGAGTACGGCATGGCTCCCCGGCCCGTGCGCGTGCTCTACGATCGACGCGATTCGGCGTTCGGCCGGCTCCTACCGGACGAGGTCGACTGGGCGCTGGTGCGCAGCGCGCGTATCGCGCACCTCACGGGAGTCACCGCCGCCCTCGGCGACAACGTGCGGGACGTGGTGCGTCGCGCGATCGACGAGGCGGGGGCCGCCGCGGTGCCGGTCTCCTTCGACGTGAACTACCGCTCGCGGCTCTGGAGCCCGAAGGAGGCACGCGAGTTCCTGCTCGAGATCCTGCCGCGGCTGCACTATCTCTTCATCGGGCAGGATGACGCGGCGACCGTCTTCGACCTCGAGGGTGCGCCGGAGCGCGTGCTCGGCGCGCTGCGGACGCTCGCTCCGTCGGCCACGATTGCGCTGACCCTGGGCGAGGCCGGCTCCGCGGTCCTCGCCGCCGAGGGCATCGCCCGGCCCTCGAAGCGCTATACCGTCAACGTGGTGGACCGCGTCGGCGCCGGGGATGCCTTCGCGGCCGGCTATCTCTGGGCGACCCTGCTCGGCCGCGGCCCGCAGCAGGCCATCGACGCGGCCACCGCGCTGGCCGCCTTGAAGTGCACGATCTGGGGGGACGTGCCGATCGTGACTCGGGCCGAGCTGGAGGAGCTCCTGGCCACCGACAGCACGGAGATTCGCCGGTAGTGGAGCGGTCGCGTTGAAGTCCGCGGTCCTCATCCACAATCCAGGCTCGGGTCAGCCGCGCGACCGGTACCATTCGGTCACGCGCATCGTGGAGGCCCTCCGCCAGCGCGGCGTCACCGCGACGCCCCAGATCGTCGCGGCTCCCACCGATGCCATGCGGCTCACCGCGGCGGCCATCCAGGCCAACGCGGACGTGATCGTCGTCCACGGCGGCGACGGGCTCGTCAACGAGACCATGCAGGGGCTGGTCGGCACCGCCACGCCGCTCGCGGTGTGGCCCGGGGGAACCTCCAACGTGCTCGCCCGGGAGCTGGCGCTGCCCGGCGGGATCGACGTGCTGGCCGAGATCATCGCGGCGGGGCGCACGCGTCGCGTGTCGCTCGGGCGCGCGGGCGAGCGCTACTTCCTGTTGATGGCCGGGATCGGGCTGGATGGCGACGTGGTCCGCGCGATTCACCCGACGGTCACCCGGATGACCGGGGAAAGCGCGTTCTGGCTGGCCGGTCTCCGGCAGCTCGCCGACTGGAATCCGGTGCAGTTCCACATCGAGGCGGAAGGCGGCCAGTACAGCGCCACCTTCGCGGTGGTGGCCAACGCGTCGTCGCACGGAGGAGGGATGCGCTTCGCGCCCGAGGCGAGCATGGACGACGACCTGCTCGACGTGTGCCTGTTCGATTCGACCCAGCGTCACCGCTTCGCCCGCTACCTGTCCGCCGCCGCCACCGGCTCGCATCTCGGATTGCCGGGCGTCACCTATCTGAAGACCCGCCGAGTCGTCGTCCGCGGCCCGTCGAGCCGCTTCGTGCACGTGGACGGTGAATTGCTCGGTCCGCTGCCGGTCAGCTTCGAGTCCGTCCCCGCCGCGCTCTCTCTCGTCGTTCCCTAGGGTGGTATAGTCACCGCTGATGGCGGAAGCCGCGCGAGGTGCCGAGCGCATCCTCGAGGGCCTGAACGCGCCTCAGACCGCCGCGGTCACTCACGAGACGGGCCCGCTCCTGATCATCGCGGGGGCGGGGACCGGCAAGACCACCGTCATCACCCGCCGCATCGCCTATCTCATCGCCACGCGCCGCGCCCGGCCGTCGGAGATCCTCGCGCTGACGTTCACCGACAAGGCCGCCGCCGAGATGGAAGAGCGCGTCGACACCCTCGTGCCCTACGGCTACGCCGACGTGAACATCTCCACCTTCCATGCCTTCGGCGACCGCCTGATCAAGGAGAACGCCCTCGAGCTGGGACTTACGCCCGACTTCCGCGTGCTCACCCGGGCCGAGCAGGTCATCTTCCTGCGCG
>DATFYA010000123.1 GCA_035315345.1 Candidatus Methylomirabilota bacterium | reverse complement strand
CCGCGTCGAGCGATTCACCACGGCGGAATGATTTTCGGTCGGGCGCGCGATGAACGCGGTCCGGTGCGGGCGGGGGGCGCGCCAGAGACCCTATCCGCCGCGCGTTGCTGCCGGCGAATCATGGTGCTTGGAAGACGCTGTCAAGTGCCTTTCGGCTCAGGTCAGCCGCCCGCGCGCGTCGCTCAGGATCGCGGCGAGTTCGCGGCACGCCCGGGTGACGCCCGCGGGCGTCGAGAGATCGTGCGGTGCGGCCACCCATTGCTCCTCGTCCGCCGCCTCCGAGAGGTAGTGCGCGAGGGCGTGCGCCTGGAAGAGCGGATCGAGGTGGGCGAAGAGTCGGAGCGCCGCCTCCGAGCCACGGCTGCGATGGATGCCGATCGTCCCGGCGAGGGTGGCCGGGTCGACCACGACCCCGACGTGGGCATCCCAGAACGGCGCGCCGCCCAGCGGCACGGCCACCCAGAAGAAGTGCGCGCCGCGTGCGCGGAGCCGCGGGACGGGCGGATCGTTGCCCTCCGCGAGCGCGGGCCCGAAGAAGATCGCCTCTGCTGGCGCCAGCCACCGCGGCAGCTCGTCGCGCACCGCCTCGCAGCGAGCGCGAGCGGCCTGCTCCGAGTTGGATTGCATCAGCTCGGGGTCAGGAGGACTTCGCGGGACGCTCGGTCCCGCGGGTGGCGCCCAGCCTGAACAGCACCTCTGCCTACCCCCGTTTCGGCAGCGTCTGCCCCGTTACCGGATTCGCGACTGCCTCCTCCAGCGACTTCGCCGGCCGCCAGTCGCTCGCCGGCCGCACCTTGCCTTCGGTCCCGACCTGGTCGATGTTCCAGTAGATCTCGAGGTTGTTGCCATCCGGATCCTGAAACTCGATGGCGATCTGACAGCCCGCCCGCCGCCGACCCTCGAAGTGGATGGGCACGCCCTGCTCGCGCAGCCACGCCCGCGCGCGGAAGACCTCGTCGAGCGAGCCGACCTCGAACGCGAAGTGGTTCAGGCTGCTGCGCTCGCCCTTCGTGGCCCCACCGACCAGCGCGATGCCGTGGTGATCGGGGTTGAGGCGCAGGAAGAGCATGCCACCCGGCACCATGGAGTCCGGGTAGCAGTCGCTGACCTCGAGGCCGAGCACGCGGGTGTAGAAGGCCTCGGATCGCGCGAGGTCGGTGACGTTGAGCACGACGTGGCCGATCTTGCGCAGCTGGAATTGCATGCCCGGGAGTATACGCCGATCACGGGCACACGGTAGACGGCTGTGCGATGCTGGGCGGAGGTCGACCACGGAGGGAACCCATGAGCCAGACATACCGCATCGCCACCGCCAGCATCCTCATCCTGCTCGCGTCCGTTGCCGGCTCCGTCGCCGGCGACCGCTTCGTCGGCGACGCCGTCGTGCCGGTCGTCCACGAGGATATGGCTCGCAGCCTGGGCGATCTGGTCGAGCAGTTCGAGGGCCTGAGCAGCCAGGTGCGCGAGCACTTCACGCTGCGCGATCAGCCGCGGCCGCTGATCAGCATCATGCTGAGCCACCGCGAGGAGCTCGGGCTCTCCTCCGGACAGGTGCAGGCCCTCGAAGGACTCCGGGCCAAGTTCCAGAAGGAAGCCATCCGGGCCGACGCCGACCTGCGCGTGGCCGAGATGGACCTGAGCCAGCTCCTGTCGAAGGAGCCGGCGGACATGACCGCGGTCGACGCCAAGATCCGCGAGATCGAGAAGCGGCGCGCCGATCTGCGGGTGGCGCGCGTGCGCGCCATCGAGAGCGGCCGGGCGGTGCTGAGCGCCGACCAGCGGGAGAAGCTGCGGACCCTGCTGGCGGAACCGGAGCCGGCGATGCGGGCGTTCCCGACGTCTCCTCCGCCGCCGGCGGGACCGAGCCGGCTGTGAGGGGCATTCGGCCCGCGTTTCGGCCATCGGAGTGATTGACTCCGCCTAGCCTGTCGGGTACATTACGTTCGTCACCGCGGGGTGGAGCAGCCCGGTAGCTCGTTGGGCTCATAACCCAAAGGTCGCTGGTTCAAATCCAGCCCCCGCAACCAAACAAAACAACGGCTTCGGAGACTCCTCCGGAGCCGTTGCTGCGTGTACCCTCCGGGTTCTCTACGGGTTCTGTCGCGCATGGTAGTGCTGCCCCACCTTCGCCTGGGCCTCGCGGAGATCGGCCTCGCTCGTAATGTTGTAGCGCTCGAAGACGGCGCGCGTCTTGTGGCCGGTGATGGACATGGCCACGCCCTCGTGGACACCGGC
>DATFYA010000122.1 GCA_035315345.1 Candidatus Methylomirabilota bacterium | reverse complement strand
GGGCGGACGAGTCCGCGCCGATCACCTGGCGCATGGATCGCGCGCAGGCCGGTCACGGCGCGATGGGCGACATGGGCGTGCACCTGATCGACATGGTGCGCTGGCATTTCGGCGAATTCGCGCGCGTGTGCGCACACGCGGGGGTCGCCTGGGCGTCGCGGACGGTGCCGGGCGGCGGCCGCGCGGCCGACGCCGAGGACTACTGCACCATGATCGGCGAGCTGGAATCGGGCGGACAGGCGACCCTCACGGTCAGCCGGGCCGCCCGCGGCGCGAACGAGAACTTCCTCGAGGCCTACGGCAGCCAGGGCGGGCTCGTCTACCGCCTCGATCGCGAGAAGCCCAAATGGTACGTGGGCGAGCTGCGCGCCGCCGGCGCGAGCGGCACGCTCCAGCCGGTGCCGGTGAAGGCAGGCCTGCCGCGGTCGGCCGCGCAGGGCGATCTCATGGAAGTCACGGGCAAGACGACGATCGCGCCGCTCGTGAAGCGCATGCTGGGCGCGATCCGCAAGGGCGACGGCGAGAGTCCGACCCCGTCGCTGCAGGACGGCGTGCGCGCGCAGCTCGTGCTCGACGCGGTGTTGAAGTCCCTGCACGAGGGCGGCTGGCAACCCGTCGCCACCGCCTGACGCGCATCCCTCTCCCTGCCGGGGAATGTCGACGCCCGCCTCTCCCCTCCGGGGAGAGGGCAGGGTCAGGGGTGGTCTACCCCTTCCCGAGCCGCTTCGTCCAGGCGACCAGCTCGGCGAGCAGCTTCCGGATCAGCTCGCGCGACGTCTCGTCGGTCAGCTCGCCGCGCTCGTTGAAGCGCTGGCTCGCGTTGGCGATCATCACCTCGGGCTGGTTCACCGGGTACATGTTGAGGAACACGAAGGACTGGCGCAGATGGTACTGCGCGCGGGCGCTGCCGAGCATGCCGATCGAGGCGCCCATCACCGCCACCGGCTTGCCCTGCCAGGCGTTGTCCCCGTAGGGGCGCGAGACCCAGTCGATCGCGTTCTTCAGCACGCCGGGCATCGAGTAGTTGTACTCCGGCGTGGCGAAGAAGATCGCGTCGGCGGCCCGCACCCGGGCCTTCAGCTCGACCACGCGGGCGGGCGGCTGCTTCTCGAGGTCCTGGTTGAAGGAGGGAATGTCCTCCAGCCCGAAGATCTCGAGCGTGGCGCCCGCGGGCACGAGCGCCCGGGCGGCGTCGAGCGCCATCCGATTGAAGGAGCCGCGGCGCAAACTTCCGGGGATGCCGAGGATGCTGACGTCGGGCATGATGTCTCCGTGGCCGTGGGCTAGAAGCTGGTGAAGACGCCCTTGCCGGTGGTCTGGGTGTCGAAGAGCTTGTAGGCCTCGGTGGCCTGATCGAGCCGGAAGCGGTTGGTGAGCAGCCGGCCGAGCGGAATCTTTCGCTCGGCCACGAAGCGCGCGCACTCCCACTGGCCCATGCTGCTGAACGTCCACGAGGCCACCAGGGTGAGCTGGCGGCGGATCAGGTCGCTGCTGATGTCGAAGCTGGTGGCGCCGCCCTCCCCGACGAAGCACATCCGACCCCAGGTGGCGGTGCTCTTCACCGCGGCCACCCGCGGCTCGGGTAGCCCGGTGCAGTCCATGGTCGTCTCCGCGCCCTCGCCCCGGGTCAGCTCGTGGATGGCCTTCACCGGATCGGTCTCGCGCGAGTTGACCACCGCGTCGGCCCCGAGCTCGCGGGCCAGGGCCAGCCGCTCGGCCGCGATGTCGACGGCGATCACGCGCGCGCCCATCGCCGACGCCAGCATGGTCGCGGACAGGCCGACCGGTCCCTGACCGAACACGGCCAGGGTGTCCCGGCCCGAGACGTCGAGGCGCTTGAGCGCGCCGTAGGCGGTCCCGGTGCCGCAGGACACCGCGGCGCCCTCCTCGAAGCTGAGCTCGTCGGGCAGCGGCACGTTGGTGCGCGCCGGCACCTTCATGTAGCGCGCGTGCGCGCCGTCGCCGGTGACCCCGAACACGGTGATGCCGCTCCGGCAGAGCTGCGACCAGCCGACCCGGCAGTGCTTGCAGCGACCGCAGCCGACGTAGTGATGGTTCATCACCCGCTGGCCCACCCGGCCCTCGGCCTCGCTCACCCCGGGGCCGACCGCGGCGATCACCCCGCAGGGCTCGTGTCCGGCGATCACCTGCTTGCCGCTGCCGCCGAGACCGAGCGAGGCCGCCTCGTTGCCAGCCGCGCGATAGAACTTCAGATCGCTGCCGCACATGCCCGAGGCCTTGATCTCGAGCACCACCTCGCCGGGGCCGGGGGTCGGATCGGGGAATTCGCGGAGCTCGAGCTGCCGATTGCCGGTGAAGACCACGCCGCGCATGCGCTACCTCCCGCGTTTCGTTGTCGGGGGAACCCCGGGTAGTGTAAAAGATGAGGGAGCTGTCGGCCAGAAGCTCTCACATCTCGTCATCCTGGGAGGCGCTCGATGTCCCGGCTCGTGCTGACGCTCGCGCTGACCGCGACGATCGCCGCGGCCGCGTGCGCGCCGAGTCCGGATTCGCGTCCGCGGGCCGCCGGTGGGCCGCGCGTGATCTTCGAGGACGCGCTGAAATCACCGATCAACTGGCCGGCAGCCCAGGGCACGATCTGCCGGTCGTCCTACTCCGACGGCGGCTACGTCGTCGAGAACATCGGCGCCTCCGCTCCGTGCCTGCTCGCCCCCGCGCGGGCCACGTCGTTCCCGGCGAGCGTGCGCATCGAGGTCTCGGCCCGGCAGCGCAAGGGCACGCGGGAGGGCGCGTTCGGGCTGATGTTCGCCAGCCGCGGTGCCGCCGCGGATCGCACCTTCGCCACTCTCGGGCTCACCGCCAACGGGACGTATCGGGTGGCGAGCTGGAACGGCAAGTGGGTCTACCCGGTGCCGCCGACCGCGACCCGCAGCGTCAAGACGGACTACGGCGCGCTCAACACGCTGGCGGTGGAGCTGCGGGACCGGTCGATCGTCGCCTACGTCAACGGCCGGCCGGTGGCGACCGCGGAGCTGGGCGCCGAGGCCGCGGGTGCGCTCGGGCTCTACGTGGACCAGCGGGGCATGGAGGTGGTGTTCAGCCACCTCCGCGTGGTCGAGCTGGCCCCGCTGTAGTGAGGAGCGCCCGTCAGGCGCCGGCTCGGGTGAGCGCTTCCTCGATGTGCCCGGGCGACGGCTTGCGGCTGCCCGCGTCGATCTCGCGCACGATGCCCACCACCGCCTGCGACACCGGCGTGGGGATTCCCGTCTCGCGGCCCTTGTCGACGACCAGCCCGTTCATGAAGTCGATCTCGGTTCGCCGTCCCTTGATCACGTCCTGGGCCATCGACGCCCGCCAGTTGCGTCCGGCGCCCGCCTTCGGGGTGAGCATCGTATCCAGCTCGTTGTAGACATCGGGCCGTCCCGCCTGGGCCCACTGCTCGGCCTCGCGGCCGTTGAACTTCGGGATGCGGTACCCGAGCTTGAGCCCGACCGCGGCGGACTCCTGCGCGATGCGGATGGTGATCTCGCGGCCGCGCGGCTGGCCCGCGATCTCCACGCTGCCGAGGCCGGTCATGGCCTGGACCGGATTGCCCATGCAGTTGGCGCAGAGCTTGGACCAGCGCTCGCCCCAGAGGTTGTCGGTGGGCCGCGCCCCGTCCACCACGCTCATGATCTCGGCCAGCTCGGTGACGCGCGAAGTGATGCGGCCGTCGTGCTCGCCCGCCCGGAAGACGTCGTGGCCGGCGCCCTGTCCCTTCTCCATGCCGCGCTCCACCTGGCCCGCCTTCCAGAGCGCCACCCCGATCTTCGACATGATCAGGCCCACCGACCGCTCCGGGCCGGCGATCGAGGCCACGATCGGGTCGTTCCAGCAGTTCTGCGCGGAGACCACGTAGCCCGCGGGCGTGAGATGGGGCAGGGCCATCCAGGTCGCCCACGCGGTGTCGTAGGCTTTCATCGCGATGAACGCGATGTCGAAGTCGGCGCCGAGCCGCTGCAGCTCGTGGACGTGCAGGGCGACCGGCTTGGCCTCGAAGGGATCGTGCGGCCCGGTGACCGCGATGCCGCGGCTGCGGAGCGTGTCCACCTGCTCCGGCCAGGGATCCACGATCGTCACCTCGTGACCGGCCCGCGCGAGGAACGCGCCCAGGTAGCTGCCGATTGCTCCGCCGCCGATGAACAGCATGCGCTTGGCCATCACGATGTCCTCCCGGCGGGATCTTATCGCCGCCTCCCGCCGTTGCCAAGCCGGGCCCATGGGGCAGGATGCGGTCCGGCGATCACCGGCAGCGCGCGATGCGCTCGATCCGCGCCTCCGCTAGAATGCCGGCGTCATGAGCGACGACGAGCCGATGGCCGCCGAGGTGGAGACCATGCTGGCGCTGGTGCGCGCGCGCTACGGCGACCGGCTCGACGCTTCGCAGCTGGCTGCCGTCCGCACCTCGATCGAGGCGATCGTGCAGGCCTCCCGCGCTCTCCGCGCGGTGCGCCTCACCAACGCCGACGAGCCGGCTCAGCCCTTCGCGGCCTATCGCGCGGAGCCGTGATGGCCCCGCGGGTTGCGGGCTCGGAGGACGTGGTCTTCCAGCCGGTGCGCGCCCTCGCCGAGGGCGTCCGCACGCGCCGGATCTCGCCGGTGAAGCTGGCGGAGACCTTCCTCGATCGCCTGGAGCGGCTGGGCCCGCGCTACAACGCGGTGGTGACCATCACGCGCGATCGCGCGCTCGAGCAGGCGCGGCGGGCCGAGGCGGAGATCTCGGCGGGACGCTATCGCGGCCCGCTCCACGGTATCCCCTATGGAGCCAAGGATCTGCTCGCCACCTCGGGCGGCATCCCGACGACGTGGGGGGCGGCCCCGTTCAAGGATCGCGTGTTCGACTTCGACGCCACCGCGATCCTGCGCCTCGAAGCCGCCGGCGCGGTGCTCTGCGCCAAGCTCGCGATGGTGGAGCTGGCCGGCGGGATGGGCTACCGCCAGCCGAACGCGGCCTTCACCGGGCCCGGCGTGAATCCCTGGAACCGCGACGCGTGGAGCGGCGGCTCGTCGAGCGGCTCGGGCTCGGCCGTCGCGGCTGGTCTGGTGCCGTTCGCGATCGGCTCGGAAACCTGGGGATCGATCCTCTCGCCCGCCGGTCACTGCGGCATCGCCGGCCTGCGACCGACCTATGGCCGGGTCAGCCGCCACGGGGCGATGGCGCTCTGCTGGACGCTCGACAAGCTGGGGCCGCTGGCCTTGACCGCCGACGACTGCGGCCTGGTGCTCGAGGCCATCGCCGGCCGCGACCCCGTCGATCCGACCACGGTGGATCGGTCGTATCGCTATCCGGGCGCCGGCCCGGCGGGCCGGCGGTTCCGGTTCGGCGTGCTCCGTGGCGTCACCGACGGCTGCGAGCCCGAGGTGCGGGACAATTTTGCGCGCTCGCTCGAGGTGCTGAAGGCACTCGGCACGGTGGACGAGGTCGCGCTGCCCGATCTGCCGTACGACGACATCACGCGGACGATCCTCTTCGCGGAGGCGGCGAGCGCGTTCGAGGATCTCATCGAGAGCGGCGGCATCGCCGCCCTGACCGCCCCCGAGGATCGCTACACCGCGTACGCCCGCGACGCGATCCTGGCCAAGGACTATCTCAAGGCGCTGCGGCTACGTGAGGTGATGATGCGCGAGGCGGATCGCGTGCTCGCCCCGCTCGACGCGCTGGTGGCGCCCGGGCGCGCCACCGTCGCGGCGATGCTGGGCGCCGAGGTGCGCAGCGCGATTCGCGGCACCGCCCGCGACGTGATGGGCGCGGTGGGCAACGGGGCGGGGCTCCCCGGGCTGACGGTGCCCAACGGCTTCGGCGCGCGCGGGCTGCCGACCGGCCTGCAGTTCATGGGACGCGCGTGGGAGGAGAACACCGTCATCGCCGCGGCCTGCGCGTACCAGTCCGTCACGGACTGGCACACGCAGCACCCCGACGTGGCCTAGTCGGGCCGGCTAGCGGGTCCGGGGAGCGCTGCCGTTGCGTTCCGTGGCTTCGCTGCGAAGCTTCTGGTAGCTTTCCCGCGCGGCCTTGATCGCGGCCGGATCGCCGGATCGATAGGCGGCCCGCAGCCGCTCGCGCGAGGCATCGAGCTCCTTCTTCTTGCTGCCCTCCGCCTTGTCGGTGCGCACCTGCCCGGCGTCCGGCCGGACGCCCTTGGGATCCTGGGCGGGCGCGGGAAGGACGGCGAAGCCGGCGATCATCAGGCAGACGGCGCCGACGATCCAGCCCATCCGTGTGCTCATCGGGTCACCTCTTGTCGAATGAAAGAAGTAGTACGAGGTCGCTACGGAGGCGGGTATGTGCAACCAGGCTGCCAGGGCTCTAACCCGCTGAATTCGCGGGTCCGAAACGTACCCTCCGGCCGCCCCATCTGACGGCGGCCGTCACCCCGGCCGCGAGATCGCGGCAGGCGGAAGCGCTATGCCGAGCGGCGGCCGTACAGCCGGCGCGCCGCGCGGAGATGCGTCATGGCGCCGGCCCGGCGGCCGAGCGAGTCGAGGAGCAATCCGAGGTTGTAGTGCGCGTCGGCGAAGTCGGGGTCGGCGGCGAGCGCCTGCTGGTAGGAGGCCACCGCGTCCTGCGTCCGGCCGATCTCCTCGAGCAGCCCCGCCAGATTGAAGTGGCCGATCGGATCGCGCGGTGCGTGCGCGAGGGCGGCGCGGTAGTGGGTCTCGGCGCGATCGGTCAGGCCGGCGTGATGGAAGAGCCGCCCGAGATTGACGTGCGCGTCGGCGAGCGCAGGATCGAGGGCGATCGCCTGCTCGTAGGCGTGGCGCGCCTCCTCGGGCGAGCCGGCTTCCAGCTCGCAGCCGAGATCGAACCACTCCTCCGCGCTCCGCGTGGCGGGTCGGGACGCCGGGGCGGAGTCGGCCATGCGGGCGGGCGCGAGTGGGCTCACCGCGGCCGCCTCGAAGTTGAACAGGAACTGGCCGGAGTCGGGCTGCCAGCGCACGCGGCCATCCCAGACGACGGCCCGGCGTCCGTCCGCGTAGATCGTCACGCTGGAGAGCGCCTGGTCGCCGGGCAGCTGCCGACGCAGCGACGCGAGCGTGCGGCGAATTCGGCGCGCGGGCACGCGGGCAGCGAGCAGACCGCGCGTGGTCTTCAGCAGGAGGAGATCGTGAAAGGTCCAGCGAAGGCGGCCGTCGCGGCCCCGGCCGGGTGAGAGCTGAGCGGCGCGGGCGGTGGAGCGGATCTGCGAGCTCGACAGACCGAGGATCTTCGCCACCTCGTCGGTGGAGAAGACGGTCATTTCCGTCCGGCTTGGGCCTTCCTGTCCTTGTCCTCGCCGGCTCCGCGCTTGGAGGCCTTGACCGGCGGCTTCTTGGCCGCGGCGACCGCGGTCTTGGCCGCCGGCGTTTCCGACGCGCCGCCGGCGCGCTTGGCGAGGCTCTGCTTCAGCGCGTCCATGAGGTCGATGACCTGGGCGCGTTGGGTCTCCGGGGCCGGGGTGGTGATCTCCTGGCCGGCCACCTTTGCGCTCACCAGCTCGAGGACGCGATTGCGATAGTCGTCCTGGTACTGCTCCGGCTTGAACTCGTCGTGCGATAGCTCGTCGATGAGCCGCGTGGCCAGCTGCAGCTCCCCGTCGCGCAGCTTCACCGACTTGCCCTTCTCGATCTCGCCGAAGTCGCGCACCTCGTCGGCGAAGTACATCGTGTGCAGCATCAGGCCGTCCTGGGCGGGACGGATGAGCACGAGGCTCTCCTTGCCGCGCATCACGAAGGTGGCCAGGGCGACCCGATCGCTCTTGGCCATCGCGTCGGCGAGGAGCCGATACGGCTTTTCACCGCCCTTGTCGGGCCCCAGGTAGTAGGTCTTCTCGAAGTAGATCGGGTCCACCGAGGGCAGCGGCACGAACTCCGCGATGTCGATGACCTTGGACGACTCGCCCTCCAGCGACTTCAGCTCCTCGTCCCCGAAGCGCACGTACTGATCCTTCTGGAACTCGTAGCCCTTGACCAGCCCTCCGCGCTCCACGACCTCGTTGCACACCGGGCAGAACATCTGCTGGCGGACGCGATTGCCGCACTTGGCGTGCAACAGGTTGAAGCTCACGCCTCCGGAGGAGGCGGCGGTGTACAGCCTGACCGGGATCGAGACCAGGCCGAAGGAGATCGTGCCCGAGCCGAGGGAATGTGGCGCCATGGGACTTTGCACAGTACCACCGGGGCGGCGATGCGCCAAATCTCCCATGGCCACCGCACCGGATAGGGGTGACTCGGCCGCGCAGGGGCAAGGGATTGTGCCCGCGCGATCGCCCCGCATCGAGTCCAACCCGGCGTTCCTCTCTCCCCTCAGGAGAGAGGGGAAGGTGAGGGGCGGGAGGGTGGGGATGGGGCGCCGAGAGGCGCGACGGCTACGGATTCAGGATCGCGTTCAGCCGGCGGGCGAACTCGGGGCCGGTCCCAGCCTCCTCGTGCTTGAAGTACACGAACACGTCCCGCCAGCCCGCGCCGAGTCGCGTGATCGTCCGGGCCCACTCCTCGAGATCCGCCGCGGTGTAGCCCTGATCGCGCAGCCGGAGGTAGCCCCAGTCCGCGGTGGCCTGCAGCGGCGTGGTCTCCTCCTCGGTATCGGCGAGGCAGAGGGCCGCGTTCGCCGTGCGCAGGCGCTCGTACACGTCCTCGGCGAGCCAGCTTTCGTGGCGGAACTCGAGCGCGCAGCGGAGGCCCGCGGGCAGCCGCGTCAGCAGGCCGTCCAGACGCGCCAGGTCCTTCTTGAAGTTGGGCGGAAGCTGGAAGAGCACGGTGCCGAGCTTCGGCCCGAGCGCGGCGGCGGTGTCGAGGAAGTAGCGTAGCGAATCGTCGATGTCGCGCAGCCGCGCGAAGTGGGTGATCCGCTGCGGGGCCTTGAGGGTGAACGAGAAGTGCGCGGGCGTCTCGGCATCCCACCCCGCGATGGTCTTGGCGTTCGGCATCCGGTAGAAGGTGTTGTTGATCTCCACGGTGGAGAAGCGCTCGGCGTAGTAGGGCAGCATCTTCCCGGTCGGGAACTTCTCGGGATAGAAGCTGCCGCGCCACTCGGGATAGCTGTAGCCCGACGTGCCGATGCGGATCATGACGGATCGCCGTCCATCATACTGCCCGCGTCGGCCGGTCGGGCCAGGTCGGTCAGTCGATGCAGGGCAATCGCGCAGGCGGTGGCCACGTTCAACGAGTCCACGCCGGGCGCCATCGCGATGCGCACTCGAAGGTCTGCGGCCCGGTGCGTCGCTTCGCTCAGGCCGGCGCCCTCCGCGCCCAGCAGCACGGCCAGCCGACGCGGAGCCGGACCGTGGGCCACGACCGCGTCGAGGATTTGAGCGCCGGCATGAGGTGTCAGCGCCATCAGCGTGTAGCCGGCCGCGCGGAGCGCGACGAGGCCGTCGCGCCAGTCCGTCGTGGCGAACGCAATCGCGAGCGTGGCGCCCATCGAGACCCGAAGGGCTTTCCGGTACAGCGGATCGGCACAGCGTGACGAGAGCACGAGGCCGGCCGCCCCGAACGCGGCCGCGTTCCGGAAGACGGCGCCCACGTTGTCGGGGTCCGTGACGTCTTCCAGGCCGAGCACGAGGCGGGAGCCGGCCGGCTCGACGACGGCGGCGGCCGGGATCGGCGGTCCTTCCTCGCCGAGCGCGAGGCAGCCGCGATGGAACGTGAAGCCCACCACCGCCCGGATGATCTCGGCGGAAGCCTCGTATCGCTGGACGGATGGCCGCTTGCCGATCGCGTCCCCGAGGTCGTCCAGCACGCCTCGGGTAGCCAGGATCGAGCGCACCGTGAAGCGGCTCTCGAGCAGCCGCCGAACGACGAGCCGCCCCTCCGCCAGGAACAGCCCGGCCCGGCGCACGCGGCCGTCGCGCGCCTCACGATAGGACGCGATGCGCGGGTCGGCGGGATCGATGATCGAGTCGATGGACGACGACACGATGTCTCCTTCGATGCACGAGCGGAGACGATCCTACGCTACTTTCGGGCGGTGGCGGGTCGGTCGGGCGGACGGGGAGGACTCGTCCTCCCGGCGGGGGAGGCGCACGTCCCGGTCAGCGAGGGGCCGGGGCGGGCCTTCGGTGAGGTGGTGCGGGCCGGCTAGCTGGGGTCGGTTGCGACCGGATTCGTCGCCGCGACGTGATGGTAGGCGGCGATACTGGCGGCCCACTCGGGCAGCGTGCCGTCGGTCGGCCGCGGCAGATCGAAACGGATGCGGCTCAACGCGAACTGCGGCAGCGCGACGTGCTCCATGCACCGAAGGCAGTAGAAATCGAACTCCAGCTGGGCGCGGCGGCCCTGGAACTCGAGCGGTGTCTTGCATACCGCGTGGTAGAGCTCGCCGTCCGGGTTCGCGTAGACCGTGGCGAGCGGCGACTTGGCGATCTCGGCGGCAAGCACCGAGTCGGGGTGGCGACGGCTGATGCCCGTGCTACCCTTCGGCCGGCCCCGCTTCCGACGGATCTCGGGCGGGTGCGGGTCGGTGATGTGCTGCCTGGCGGCGGCTTCCCGGGGTCCGTGGATGCGATCTTGAGTTCTCATGACCGGCCGTAGCAGCAAGAGGCGTTCCACAGCTGACACTCTCGGCAACTGGCTGATTGATTGAGGTTGTTTGGGTCTTGGAAGTGCCCGTCGGGGCCCGAGACGCTACAAAATTTGGCTCTGGATGGCCGGAGGTTGTCAGGTACTGAAACCGCGGTGGCCGGAGACCGGCCGACCGCAGGAGGTGGTCAATGCTCGGTGTCGTCGCGACGATCAAGGTCAAGCCGGGGATGGAGAAGGAGTTCGAGGCCGTGGCGAAGGAGCTGGTCGCCAAGGTGAACGCCAACGAGCCGGGCTGCCGCCTCTACGCGCTGCATCGTGGCGAAGCGCCCCAGACGTACGTATTCATGGAGCGTTACACCGACCAGTCCGCGGTCGACGCCCATCGGGCGACTGACTACTTCAAGGCGCTGGGGCGAAAGATGGGCGAGTTCATGGATGGTCGCGCCGAGGTCGTGCGCCTGAAGGAAGTCGAGTAGCGTTCTAGCCGCCCGCGATCTTGACGCGGTAGCCGAGGGCGCGGAAGCGCTCGGCCAGGCGATCGCGGTGATCGCCCTGGATCTCGATCACGCCGTCTCGCAGCGTGCCCCCGGCCCCGCACATCCGTTTCAGCTCGGCGAGGCGGGCCTCGAGCGCCGGCCCGCACTCGGGCAGTCCGTGGATCACGGTGACGGTCTTGCCGTTGCGCCCTCCGCGATCGCGGAAGAGGCGGACCACGCCGTCGCGCGGAATCGCGGGTCGGGCCCCGGACAGCTTCGACGGCGGCGGCGTCACGCGGTCAATCTAGCAGAATCGGATCGCGGGAATCGTTGTACGCTCGGGGCAGTTTGCGAGGCCCGCGGCGCGGGCGGGAGGCACTTCGTGAAGATCACCGACATGACGCTCACCCTGTTCGCCTGGGACAACATCCCGGCCACCACCTACGGACGGCACACCGGCCGCTTCGGCGGGCAGAGCCAGCTCGGGCTCCTCACTCTGCGCACCGACGAGGGCGCGGAGGGCCACGCGTTCCTGGGCTCGGCGAGCCGCGGCGCGCAGTACGACGCCCAGTCGCTGATGAGCTCGCTCAAGCCACTGGTGATGGACCAGGATCCGCTCGAGCGTGAGCGCCTCTACCAGGCGCTCCTCACGCGGAGTCGTCAGACGACGTGGCGCGCCATCGGCGCCGTCGACGTGGCCCTGTGGGACCTCGGCGGCAAGCTGGCCGGGCTGCCCATCCATCGGCTGCTCGGCTCCTATCGCGAGCGCCTGCCCGCCTACGCGAGCTCGGCGGTGCTGTCGTCCAAGCAGGCCTACGCGGAGGAGGCGGCGCGGTTCAAGGCCGAGGGGTGGACCGCCTACAAGATCCATCCGCCCACCGATCCGCGCGTCGACATCGAGATCTGCGAGGCGGTGCGGAGCATGGTGGGCGACGGCTTCACTCTGATGCTCGATTCCACCTGGGCCTACGACTATCCGGCCGCGATCCGGGTGGGCCGCGCGATCGAGCGCCTCGGCTACTACTGGTACGAGGATCCGCTGGCCGACGACGATCTCTACAACTACGTCAAGCTCAAGCAGCACCTGTCGATCCCGATCCTCGCCACCGAGTACGCCCCCGGCGGCTTCACCGCGTACGCGCCCTGGATCGTGGCCCGCGCCACCGACTTCCTGCGGGGCGATGTCGCGGTCAAGGGTGGCATCACGCCGCTGGTCAAGACGGCGCATCTGGCCGAGGGCTTCCACATGAACTTCGAGATCCACCACGGCGGCAACTCGCTCAACAACGTGGCCAATCTCCACGTGGCCATGGCCATCCGCAACTGCGAGTTCTTCGAGGTGCTGCTCCCCGCGGAGTCGCAGAAGTACGGGCTGGTCGCCGACATCGAGGTGGACTCGCACGGCATGGTGCGCGCGCCCACCGCGCCCGGCCTGGGCGCCCAGATCGACTTCGCCCTGATCGAGCGGAACAAGGTCGCGACGCTCAGCTAGACGGTCGGGATCCGATCGAGTCCGGCGACCACCGCGGTGAGCGCGGCGGCGGCCCGGTGCAGCGCGACCGGCTCGAGCGTCTCGAGCGCGTCGTCGCTGGTGTGGTAGGTGTCGAAGGGCGGGGGCCGGCGGATCAGGCTCCGCACGCTGGACCGGAGCGGGCTCAGCACGAAGCGCCGGAGAGCGGCCGCGTGAGCCGCCGGCACCATCGTGAACCCGTAGGCCGGGATCGCCGCGGCCGCGAAGGCCCGGTGGTCGCTGCCGAACATCGGGATCCGTCCCACCACGTGATAGCCGGCCTCACGGGCCAGCCCGATGGATTCGAGCGCCCCGGTCACCCCGCCGAGGAGCGGCGTCGGCTCGACCGCGTCCCATACGGCCACCGTGTCGCCGATGCCGCACAGCTCGAGGCTCAGCACGCCCGCGACGTCGGCGAGCGCGGTGTCCTCCACGTAGGCGCGCGCGCCCAGGTAGTCCAGCTCCTCGGCCGCGGTGAAGAGCAGACGCACGCGCCAGCCGCGCGCAATGCGCGAGGGCAGGCGGGGAATCAGGTGGAGCAGGATGCCGACCGCGGCCGCGTTGTCGTTGGCGCCCGGACTGCCCGGGATCGCGTCGTGGTGCGCGCACAGCACGAGCACGCGCGGGCCCTCGCCCAGCTCGACCGCGTAGTTGTCGCCGCGGCCCTGGGGCCGGGTGAAGCGGTGCCGCGCGAACGCGATGCCGCGGTACTGCAGGTAGCGCGGCAACGCGGCCTCGCGCGCCGGGTTGTCCCGCCCGCAGAGGAGACGGGCGAGCGCGGCGGGCGAATCGTCGCCCACCAGGACCGCCTCGAGCGGGGCGGGCGGCGCGATCGGGCCGCGGGGGCGGGGGTTGAGCCACCGCCCCAGCGACCGCGCGAGCAGCCGCTGCAGCAGAGCGCGCGCGCTCAGTTGAACACGACCACGCCGCGGGCCACCTGGCCGGTGCGCAGCGCGGTGAACCCCTCGTTGATGTCCTCGAGCTTGTAGGTGCGGCTGATCAGCTCGTCGATCTTGAGGCGACCGTCGAGGTAGAGATCCACCAGCTTCGGGAAGTCGGTGTTGGGCCGCACCGAGCCGTACATCGTGCCCTTGATGACCTTCTCCTGCAGCGCCATGTTGTACGGGGTGATCGGCGCGCGCACGTTGAGCGCGGCCATGCCGACGATCACCGCGGTGCCGCCCGGGCGGATGGCGTCCACGATCTGCAGCGTGGTGGCCTCACCCCCGATGGCGTCGAAGGCGTAGTCGACCCCGCGTCCCTGGGTCAGCTCGCGCGCCCGATCCACCACGTTCTCGCTCTTGGCGTTGATGGTGTGCGTGGCCCCGAAGTCCTTGGCGTAGGTGAGCTTGCTGTCGAGCAGGTCGGCGGCCAGGATGACGGAGGCGCCGGCCAGCCGCGCGCCTTGCACGACGTTCAGCCCCACGCCGCCGCAGCCGATGACCAGCACGGACGCGCCCGCCTCGACCTCCGCGCAGCGGGTGACCGCGCCCACGCCGGTGGGCACGCAGCAGCCCATGAGGGCGGCCTGCGGCCACGGCATCTCCTTGCGGATCGGCACGAGCATCTCGGCCGGGCACACCACCTGCTCGGAGAAGGTGCCGATGCGGGCCATCTGATGGATGTCCTGCCCGTTCCGCTTCAGCCGATACGTGCCGTCGAGCATGCCCCAGCGCGGCGAGGTGTGGCCGTCGCACAGGATGGACCGGCCCATCGAGCAGTAGAGACAGCGCCCGCAGTGCGGCCGGAACGAGAAGATGATGTGGTCGCCCGGCTTCACGTTGGTCACGCCCGGCCCCACCTCGTCGACGATGCCGGCCGCCTCGTGACCCAGCACCATCGGCAGCGGCGGCGTCCAGTCCCCGTTCATGATGTGCCAGTCGCTGTGACAGATGCCGGCCGCCTTGACCTTGACGCGGGCCTCGCCGGCCTTCGGGCCTTCCTGCGTGAGCTCCACGACCTCGAGCGGCTGATTGGCGTTGTAGAGCACGGCGGCTTTCACGGTTGTCTCCTTCCTCCCCCTCTCCCCTCGGCGGAGAGGGCAGGGTGAGGGGCCGGGTTCATGAGTCACGCAGGGGTAGAGGTGACCTCGACCTTGACCTCGGTCGCGACCGCGACCGTGCGGTAGAGCGGTCACCGGTCCTGCCACGTTTCCACCAGCGAGCGGGCGGTGGCCTGGTCGACTCCGCGCAGCGCGAACTTCACGTGGATCGCCTGGAACCGATTGGGCGTCGCGTTGCTGCGAATCCCCTCGATCACCACCTCCATGCTCGCAAGCGGGACGCCGGTGTCGTGGGCGTGCTTCTCGATGAGGGTGACGCCGCACGAGGAGATGCCGGCCAGGAACGCCTCGCCGTTGGTGATCGCCTCGTTCGGTCCGGACGGCGAATCCAGCACGAAGTGCTGGTGGCGGGCGCTGTTGAGCGAGCGGCCGAGCACCCCGCTCGAGCCGGATCGCACCGTGTCGATCTTGACGCCGTCGGTCATGAGGACGCCCTTCGAGGCTCCGGGCGTTGCGCGGCCGATGATGCGGCGGGGCCGGGGCCCTGTCAAGCGGGGTATCATCACGGGCCATGGGGGGCCGATGGGCAGGATTCGCTGGCCGCAGGTGATCTTCCTCGGCTCGACGTGGGCGGTCGTGTCCTTCCTGGCGCTGATGGTGGTGGGCCTGGCGTGGACCACGCGGCTGAAGCCGCAGGCGCTGGCGGACGCGCGCGCGCAGCGGCAGGAGACGGTGCGGGTGCTCGCCCGCCTGGCCGACGCCCAGGTGCGCGACCGGCTCGATGCGCTGGAGCCGCTCGCCGCCCACCTCGCGCAGAGCTGGGCGTCGCACGAGCCCCGGGCGCTGCAGCGCGAGATGGACACCATGCGCGCCACGCTGCAGATGCCCACGCTGTTCGTGGTCACCCCCGACGGGCGGCCGCTCGCGTTCAGCCCGCTGGTCGGCCCCGACGGAGCCTCCAACCTCGACCTGCGCTACGCGGATCGCCCGCTCCTGCAGGAGGCGATTCGCACCCAGCGGCCCGCCATCTCCGGCATCATCTACGGGCGCGCCAGCCGCGACTTCATCGTGGGGGCGGCGGTGCCCGTCCGGATCGATCGGCAGATCGTCGCCTACCTGCTCGGCAGCATTCGCCTGCAGGCGTCGATCGAGGCCATCGAGCAGGCGGCGGCCGGACCCGGCGGCTGGCTGGTGATGATCGACGGCGAGAAGCGCGCGATCTACCTCGATTCGAAGACCCGCCAGATCACCCAGGCCGATTGGACCGGGCATCCGGTGGTGCGGGCGCTGTCGCGACGGAACACCGCCGGCATCGTGGAGATGGACGGTGGCGACTGGCTCGCGACCCAGGCGGTCATGCCCACGCTTCGGGTCAATCTGGTGCTGCTCGGGTCGGTGAACGCCATCCTGGAATCCCAGCGCGCGGTGCTGCTGACCCTGGGCGCCACGCTGCTGGTCTCCCTCGCGATGAGCCTGGCCGTCGCCACCGTCGTGGCGATGCGGTTCGTGCGCGAGCAGCGAGAAGAGGAGGCCGGCAAGGGGCACGTGCCGGTGCGCACCTAGGCCCATGGCCGGGCTGCTTTCACAATCGGGCGGGTCCGGGGTCTCAGGGGGCAGGGTGATGGCAGAGGATGCCTTCGAGGCGGTGGTGGGGGCCCATCACGCGGAGATACGGCGCTACCTGCTGCGGATCACGGCGCGCCCTAACGACGCCGACGATCTCTCGCAGGAGACCTTCCTTCGCGCGTTCAGGGCGTACCGCGCCCTGCCCGGCGGCGCCAATGTCCGGGCGTGGCTCTTCGCGATCGCGACGAACCTCGGACGCAATCACTTCCGCGCGCAGTCGCGTCGGCGAAAGGCCTACGCGGCCGCCGCGCTGGAGATGCCGCTGCGGTCGCTCGGCGCGAATCCGGACGGCGAAGCGGTGGCCCACGAGGCGCAGACCCGGATCGAGCACGTGATCCGCGGCCTTCCCCAGAAACAGCGGCTGGCGTTCATCATGAGAAAGATGCACGAGCTCGAATACGCGGAGATCGGAACGAGCCTCCGGTGCTCGGAGGAGAGCGCCCGCGCCCACGTCTTCCAGGCCCTCCGGAAGATCCGCAGAGGGCTCGACGGTCATCTCCCGGGCGGAACGGAGTCCCAGTCATGAGCAAGCGGGCGGTGTCCTGCCGCGAGATCGAGCCGCATCTGCTGGCGGTGGCCTCGGGGGAAGCCGACGCCGGCGCGGTCGAGCGCGTGCAGGATCACCTCGCGGGCTGCGCCTCCTGCCGTCGCGAGCTGGGCCACTACCGGACCGTCGAGCGCGTGCTGCACTCGTTCCGGGGGACCCCCATGGCCGGGGACGATCCGACGCTGGCCCGCGCGCAGCTCGGCGCGAGCCTGGCCGATCTGCGCTCGCGGATGCTGAGCTTCGGGATCTTCTCGTCGTCGCTCGGCCCGATCCTGATCGGCCGCTCGGAGCACGGCGTGGCCCTGGTGCGGTACTTGCCGGCCGGCGGATCGCTGTCCGCGAGCGTGCGCCGCCTGCTCGGGGAGGACGCGATCGAGGACCGCAGCGCCACCGAAGGTCTGTGGGCCGAGCTCGCGGAGTACCTCGAGGGCCGGCGGGCGCGGCTCGAGTGGCCGCTCGATCTTCGGCGGATGCGCAGCGACTTCCAGCGGCGGGTGCTGGAAGCGACCGCCGCCTTGCCCTACGGTGGGGTGACCTCCTACGCGGGGATCGCGGCGCGCATCGGGATGCCGTCGGCGGCGCGGCCGGTGGCGCAGGCGCTCCGCGGAAATCCGCTGCCCATCGTGATCCCCTGCCACCGGGTCATCGGCAGCACCGGCGCGCTGATCGGATACGCGGGCAAGCGCGTCGAGCTGAAGCAGCGGCTGCTCGCGGTGGAGGGCATCCGGACGGTGGCGCGACACGACGATTTTCTCGTCCGTCGCGAGGCGATGTACACGCTGATGAACGGCGAGCGCGAGTACTGCGTGCCGACGTGCGGCTCGCTGTCGTCGCAGCCCCTGTCCGCGCTCACCCTGTTCGGCACGCGCGAGCGGGCCGAGGCCGCCGGGTTCATCCCCTGCACGACCTGTCGGCCCGATCTGCATCCGCTTCCCGCCTGACCCGTTCCACGCCGGCCCGCGGTTTCACGCCGCGGCGGCCCTGGTGTCTCACTCGGTGAACGACGGAGCCCGAGGAGGACACGATGAGCATGGACACGGAGATCGCGATCATGATTGCGTTGATTCCCTTCCTGGCGGTGTGGGGGTTGCTCGCTCTGTCGAGCCGCGTGGCGCGCGCTCGCAGCGTGCGGGTCGCGCGGCAGATCGCTCTGACCGAGGCGATCCACCGCGAGCTCGGGGCGGTGGCCGCGCCGGAGGTGCAGCGCGGCTGGACCGGCGGCTGGACGGTGTCGGTTCGCCTGCCCCTGCAGCGCGAGGGTCTGGTGGGCGCCATCGGCCGGATCACCCACGATCTGTTTCGCCGGCTGGACCGGCAGGAGACTCCGCGCGTGCGTCTCGTCCTGATCCCGGAGGAGGTCCGACCCCTGCGGCGGCCCGCGACGCTCGGATCGAGCCGGGCGAGCGATCGGCTCACTCGCGCCGCCTGACCGGAGCATCGCGATGGACCTCAACGAGTACGTGGTGGAGATGATCGCGGCCCAGCGGCTCGCCGAGCTGCGCGAGCGCGGCGCCCGGCTCGCCTTGCTGGCCACGGAGCGCCGGGCGCGGCGGTCGCTGTCGCGCCGGGTCGGCCGGGCCCTGATCCGGGTCGGGCACTGGCTGGCCGAGAGTCCGTCGGGCCGCACCCGGAATGCCGGAGTGCGGCTCGCCCGCTGAGGTAGTATGCTTTCCCGCGGGGCTGGGGAGGCCCGCGGCCATGGCGGCGATGACCTACGATCGGCGGGAGCAGGATCTCGGCAACATCATTCTGCTGGAGCACGTCAACGTCCGCGTGCCGGACCAGCAGGCGGCCACGCTGTTCTACATCGCCGGGCTCGGGCTCACGCGCGATCCCTACCTCATGGTCAGCGTGGACAACATGTGGGCCAACGCGGGACAGACCCAGTTCCACCTGCCCACCGCCAAGCCGCAGGTGCTGCAAGGACACGTCGAGCTGGTGGTTCCCGATCTCGACGCGCTCACGCGGCGTCTGTCGTCGGTGCGCGAGGCGCTGGCCGGCACGCAGTTCGCCTTCGAGATGCGCGACAAGCACGTCGCGGTGACGTGCCCGTGGGGCAACCAGTTCCGCTGCGTCGGCCCCGGCCCGGAGTGGGGTGAGATGACGCTCGGCATCGGGCGCGTGGAAGTGCCGGTCGCCCGCGGCGCCGCCGCCGGGATCGTGCGCTTCTATCAGAAGGCGTTCCACGCCGCCGCGACGTTGGGCCAGGACAACGGCTCTGCGGCCGCCCACGTGAGCATGGGCCTCCACCAGGAGGTGGTGTTCCGCGAGACCGACGGGGCGATCGCTCCCTACGACGGCCATCACATCGCGGTGTACATTGCAGACTTCTCGGGCCCGCACGAGTGGCTGAAAGAGCGGGGGCTCGTCACCGAGGAGAGCAATCCGTACCAGTACCGGTTCCAGGTGATCACGGATCCGGACAGTGGCCGGCCGCTCTCCGAGCTGGAGCACGAGGTCCGCTGCGCGACCCATCCCATGTACATGCGCCCGCTGATCAACCGCAACGCAGCCCAGCGGCAGGCGACCTACGTGCGGGGCCGCGACGCCTTCGTTCCCGGCCTGCTCTAGCGCCGACCCGACTCGCGGCGAAGGAGGACGACCGTATGCTCGCGGATCGTTACGTCAAGGCCGTGCTCACCGTCATCGCGGTGAGCCTGGTGGCGATCGCCGCCAATCTCTGGGCCTCCCGGCTGCACCCGTCGGTCGCGGTGGCCGAGACCCCGGCCAAGTACGAGGTCGGAGTTCCGCGCGCCTGGGGCAAGCTCGTCGGCTTCTCCAACAATAACCTCCTGCTCGAATCCAGCGACGGCATCCTGCGCATCGTCGACGTGGAAGGCCGCGAGCCCGAGTACCCCAAGATCAAGGTGCAGGTGCGCTGGCGCTAGGCCGACCGCTCACGCTCCTCTCCCTGGCCGCGCTCCCTCTCGCGGTGGGCGCGACCTTCGCGTGGGCCGGTTTCGACGACGGCCGGCGTGCCTACGATCGCGGCGACTACGACGCCGCCTACCTCGACTGGCTCCCGCTCGCCGAGCGCGGGGAGCCCGCCGCGCAGTTCATGGTGGGCTTGATGCTCGAGCGTGGGCAGGGGCGTCCCGCCGATCCGTTCGCCGCGATCGACTGGTACCGCCGCGCGGCCGAGCAGGGCGACGTTCACGCCGAGTTCCGTCTGGGATTTCTCTACGCCTTCGGCCGCGGGGTGGAGCGTGACGACGCGCAGGCGGCCGAGTGGTACGCCCGCGCCGCCGAGGGCGGCAATCAGGCGGCGCGGGCCGCGCTCGACCAGCTTCGAGCGGAGGGCCGGCTCGCCGAACCCACCGGCTCCCGCGAGGCGCGGCAGCTGCGCGGCGCCGCGCAGCGCGGGTCGGCGCAGGCCCAGTACGAGCTGGGCCTGCGCTACGCCAGCGGGGAAGGCGTGCCGCGGGACCCGGTCGAGGCGACCCGCTGGTATCGCAGCGCCGCCGAGCAGGGCGTGCCTCCGGCCCAGTACCAGCTCGCCCTGCGTCTCGCGAACGGAGACGGCGTGCCGCAGGACTTCCAGGAGGCCGCGAAGTGGTATCGGCGCGCGGCCGACCAGGGCGTCCCCTTCGCGCAGTTCAACCTTGGCGTGCGCTATGCCAACGGTCAGGGCGTCGAGCGCGATCCGGTGCTCGCCTATCAGTGGTTCAGCCTCGCCGCGCGCGGGCTGCTCGGCAAGGAGGCCGACGCCGCGCGCCAGGCGCGCGACGCCATCAAGGGCGCGCTGACGCCGGAGCAGCTCGCGCGCGGCGAGGCGATGGTGCAGGCCTGGCAGCCGCGGACCGAGGCCGCGGGCGCCGGGGCGGCTACGCCTCGAAGATGATGGACTGGGCCCCTTCCCAGCAGAGGAGCCGTCCGAGCTCGGTGAGCCGCGCGCGGCCGTCGACGATCGTGAGGAAGTGATTGCCGGCCAGCGGACCCTTCACGCTCGCGAAGCGCGTGGCCCCGTACGGAAAGAGGATCTCGGTCTCGCTGATTCCCGCGGGATGGAACAGCAGGGCGCCGGGCGCGGGCTCGCTGGTGGTGTTCTCGGGGCCCACCCCGAGGTCGAAGTCACCCAGCGGGATCCAGCCCGCCTCGCCGCTCCAGCGGGCCTGGATGATCCGCTGCCGGTAGGGCAGCAGGCGGCGAAAGGCGGCGCACGTGCGCGGGGCCGCGCCCTCTTCCCAGCTCGCGGTGAACGCGAGCGGACCGACCTGGATGCGGATGGATGGGGTCGGATCCAGGATCATGGATGCCCGGATGTCCGCGCTCGCGCGCCGGACCGAGACTTCAGCGACGCCGCGACTTTCGCGCCGGCGCACGCGCCGGCTGCCGGCGCCGGGCGGCGGGACGCGGGCGCTCGGGCAGCACCGCCACCGCCTCGACCTCGATGAGCAGTTCCGGGCGCACGAACTGGGAGATCTCGATCAAGGTGCTGGCGGGCCGGCTCGCCCCGAAGTACTCCTTGCGCACCGTGTTCACCTTCTCGCGGTCCCCGACGTTCTTCAGGTACACCGTTACCTTGCACACGTCGGCGAACGTCGCGCCGGCGGCGGCCAGGCAGCGCTTGATGTTCTCGTGCGCCTGGCGCGTCTGGGCGACGATGTCGCTGCCTCCCACGGTGCGGCCCTTGTCGTCGCTCGCCACGCAGCCGGAGACGAAGACGAGGCGTCCGGCACGCACGACGTGGACGAAGTGGCTGATGGGCTCGGGCATGCCCGGCACCCAGATCTCTTCCCGGTGAGCGGCGGTGGCCATCGTCGCATCCTCCCTTGTGGTGGCTGGCATTGACCGGCTGGTGTTGCCCGGCGATTATTCTCCCGCGCGTCCGGGCGGTCAAGACGCGTCCATCCGGGCGGGGGACGTGACACCTGCCGTCAGCCGGGTGGCGACCGTACGCTTCCCAGGGATAACGTTTCCTCGACGATGTGGAGGTTCTGACCATGGTCCGACTCTTGCTGACTTTCCCGGTCATGCTCAAGCGACTTGCGGCCGCCGGTATCCTCTCGCTGCTCCTGCTGGTCCTGATGGCCACCGCTGCCCACTCCCAGGCGCTCGATCCGGCGGCGGCCAGTGCCCTCGCCGCGACCCTCCGGATGCTGGCCGATCCGGCCCAGCGCGGCCAGATCATCGCCACCGACCCCGCGGCGGCCGCGATCGACAAGCAGGTGCAGGGCGTCGCCGGCTCGGCCCTCGCGCAGGAGGTCTACGGGCTCGCCGCCGATGTCTTCGCGGACCTGGCCCGCAACTCGGGCGGGGATCCCAAGCGCATGGTCGACGCCCTCGAGCAGGCCAAGTCCGATCCGGCCGGCTTCGCGGCGATGCTGCGGCCCGAGACGCTCCAGAAGCTGCGCGAGCTGTCCACCAAGATCTCGGACACCCAGCGCTGAGCCCCGTGGACCCGGTCGATCTGCTGAAGGGGCGCATGGCGGAGGCCCTGGTCGAGGGTATCTTCAAGCGCGCGCAGTACACGGTGGCCCGGGTGGGCCACGAGACGCAGATGCCGTCGCTGATCCGATCGGGCCGCCGGGACTTCGTGCCGGACTTCGTGGTGTGGCGGCCGCTCGACGAGCCGAGCCTCGGCCACCATTCCTACCGCCTGCTCGCGGTCGAGGTGAAGTACCGCGCCGACCTGGCGGGCTACCTGCGTCGAGACTCGGTCTCCCGCTCCCCGGAGGTCGCGCAGCAGTGGCCCGAGCTGTACGAGATCATCGTCACCGACCGGCCCGAGCCGGGCCGCTCGTGCTTCCAGACCATCCACGTCTCCACGCTGCCGCAGGGCATGCCGCCGGTCACGCTCGACCTGCACATGGTCCCCGGCCTCGACGTGTACCGGCGAACGGTGGAGGAGTACGAGGGGCTGGTGCGCGAGATCTTCCCGATTCTGGGATCGCGGAGCGGCTCGCCGGTGGGTGACGGTCCGGACCGGTCACGCAAGCCGCAGGCCCGGATGTCCGGCCGCCGCGACGGTCACGACGCGCGTCGGCCGGCCGGCGATCCGCGCGGCTATCGCCCGTCGGTCCCGCCCCAGGCGCATCGGCCGGGGGCCAGCGAGTAGCGCAGCCCCGACGTCTCCGCGACACTTCCCGGCCGCCAGCCGGCCAGGAGCGAGTAGCCCATCCGGAAGTAGTGGTCGGTGGAGTCGATCCCCGCGTTCCGGCCGTTCACCAGGTAGCGCGCCCGACAGGTCATCCCGCCGAGCAGGCTGGGCCCGCAGGACAGCGCGGTCACGCGCACCACGGTCCGCGCGGTCAGCACACTGCGATCGGTCGCCTTCAGCACACGCGCCATTCGGCGCACGTGCCGGTCGCGGATGTGGGTCTCGATGGCTTCCCGGGCTCCGTCGAGGCTGGCGCAGGATCGCGCGAACCGTATCGCGTGGAAGCCAACCAGCGACAGCACGGCGGCGAGGAGCACGAGCAGGATGACGCGGGCGTTAATCGTGCGCGCGGTGCCGCGCGCGAGCAGGGCGGTCGGGGACTTAGTCAAGCAGCGCCTCCTGGAGCGCCAGCCCGGAGTACGGATCGATCAGGGACTGACCCTCTCGCTTGAATGGAATCCAGACGAGACGGGCGCCGGAGAAGGCCGGCTCGTCGTCGGCCGCCGCCTTCACCGCGTCGGGGGTGAGCCGGCGCCCCGCGGCCGCGAACCGAGCGAGGAGGGCCGCGTCCTCGGCGTCGTAGAAACAGCCGCGAGCGCTCGGACGTTCGCCGGTCGCCGCCTGATACACCGGCGGCTTTGCCGTGAAGCGAGTCGCCAGATCGTGGAGGATCTTGAGCCGCCGGCACCGGAACGCCGGCACCCAGGCGCTCTCCGATCCGGCGGAGGCCTCGAGCCGCCAGAACGGCAGATGCTCGGCGGCGGCCGACGCGGTGTCGGTCCCGACCTGGGCGATCTCGTAGGGCATCTCCACGAGGTCGACGCCGCGGATCTGCCACGCCCGGCCGCAGGACGGGCAGAAGAAGATGACGTCGTCGGCGTCCAGAGGGAGCGCCCAGCCGCAGTTCGGACACACCAGCGGCCGAAGCCCCACCGTCCGGAGCTCGCCGCCTGGCTGCGGGATCAGCGCGTCGCGCAGGGCGATCGGCGCGCGCGACTGGACGATGCTCTCGGCGACCGCGTCCACCACCGTGAGCCAGCGCTCGGCGCCCTCGCTCAGCTCGAGCACCCAGAACGGGAAGTAGATGATGGAGAGAATGCGCCCCAGCACCTGCCGGTAGACGACGTGCTCGAAGCCACGCGCGGCCAGCCCGTGCCGAAGGGCGGCGGCCTCGTCGGTCTGGATTCTCACCATCGTGCCGAGCGAGGCGAGCCGCGCGCGCTCGAACAGGGAAACACGCAGCGCCTGGGTGCGCACCCCGAGGGAAGCGACGCCGAGACCCGCGAGGCTCGCGGCCGGGAAGCTCGTCTCCACGTAGCGGTCGAGGAGCTGCACCGTCGAGTCCGCGACGGAGGTTCGCAGGGCCCGCCCCGTGGTGAGCAAGTGGGGCTCGATCGGGCGCGTCGGCGTCCGGGGCTCGCCGAGCGCGTCGCGCACGACGTCGCCGGCGCGCGGCCCCAGCAAGGCGTCGGCGCCCCAGCTCAGGATGGCCCCGAGGTCGAGGTCGATCTCGGGACGGTCGGCCGTGTCGCCGCCGCCGAACCGCATCGGGGGGACCTCACGCTCGGGCGCCGGCCGCGGGGGAGCGTCCTGCCACTGGAAGTCGTGACCGGTCAGCCGGTAGAAGGGCACGAAGAACAGCTCGCGGCTGGCCACCCGCGCCTGTACCCGGCCGGTGCGCGCCGCCGCGCCGGCGACGTCGGCTCGGATCTTGGGCGAGACCCAGTAGGTGAGCACCTGCTTGCGGCCGGTCACGAGCAGGGTCGAGCCGCAGCTCGGGCACCGGATGGCGTTGGCCCCTTCAGAGAAATCGAGCGGGCCGCTGCAGGTGGGACACTCGGTGGAGACGACGACCTGACTCATGGTCTCCGCCGGGCGGCCCGCGGTTCAGCTACCGGGCACCGCCTGGCCGCACGCGGAGCAGAAGCGGGCGCCGCCGGTCAGCTCCGCATGGCAGCGCGCGCACCGCGCGGTGGCGGCGAGCCGTCGGCCGCAGCGCGGGCAGAACTGGCTGTCCGCCGCGACCGCAGACTGGCAGCCTGGGCACGTGACGATCGGGGCGGCCGCGGGCGCCGTGGCGGGGGCGCCGAGCGTCCGGGCGAGCATGCCGGGCATCATCATGCCGAGTCCCGCCCCCACGCCGACTCCGACGCCGGCGGCGGCCCCGTTACCCCCGCCGCCGTGGCCCTGCGCGGCGTCGCCCATGGCCTTCGCCGCCTTGAACTGCATGAAGCGGTCGAGATCGCCGACCGCGCCCATGCTGGAGCGCTCGTCGATCATGCGCTCGACGTCTTCGGGCGGGGTGATGCGGTTGACGTAGAAGTCGACCATCTCGGTGCCGTACTTGCGGAATTCCTCGGCGAGCCGCGTCTTCATCGCCACCGCCATCTCGTCGTACTGCTTCGGCAGGTCGAGCAGGCTCTCCACCGTCTCGCCGAGGAAGTCGTTGAGTCGGGCCACGATGACCTCTCGGAGATAGTCCTCGATCTGGTCGGTGGTGTAGGAGCCCTGCGTTCCCACCAGGCTGTTGACGAAGAGCAGCGGCTGGGTCACCCGCATCGTGAAGCTGCCGAAGGCGCGCAAACGGATGAGGCCGAGCTGCTGGTCCTTGAAGACCACCGGGTCGCGCGTGCCCCAGCGCATGTTGGTGAACACCTTCAGGTTGACGAAGTAGACCTCGGCCCGGAACGGGCTCGTGAAGCCCCATGGCAGCGAGAGCAGACGCGTCAGGATCGGGAGGTTCTGGGTGGAGAGCGTGTGACGG
>DATFYA010000121.1 GCA_035315345.1 Candidatus Methylomirabilota bacterium | reverse complement strand
CTCGGTCCGCCCGCCTGGATGGAGGGCGGCGTCCCCGCGCACCTGCTCGGCACCGACCAGGTCGGTCGGGATCTGCTCTCCCGCATGATCTACGGAGGCCGGGTCTCGCTTGTGGTGGGGATCTGCTCGGTCCTGATGTCGGCCAGCATCGGGGTGCTGCTGGGGCTGGCCGCGGGCTACTTCGGGGGAAGTCCCGACTGGTCGATCATGACGCTGGTCAACGTGATGCTGACCTTCCCGTTCGTGCTGCTCGCCCTTGCGGTCATCGCGGTGCTCGGCCCGAGCCTGGTCAACATGATCTTCGTGCTCGGCGTCGCCGGATGGCCGATCTACACCCGCGTGGTGCGAGCGGAGGCGATGGCCGTACGCGAGCGCGAGTTCGTGCTGGCCGGCCGCGCGCTCGGCATGAGCCACCTGCGCATCATCTTCCGGCAGATCCTCCCGAACCTCACCTCCGCGATCGTGGTCATCGCGACCCTGCAGGTGGCCCAGGTGATCATCGCCGAATCGTTCCTCTCGTTCCTCGGCCTCGGCATCCAGCCGCCCACCCCGGCGTGGGGCAACATGCTCGGCGAGGGGCGCCTCTACATGCTCAACTCGTGGTGGATCGCCACCTTCCCCGGCCTCGCCATCTTCGTCACCACGCTGATGATCAACCTGATGGGCAACGCGCTCCGCGACTGGCTCGACCCCCACATGAAACTATGAGGCGTCCCGCGGCCGGTCCGGGGCAGCGGGGACGCCCGTCCCGGAACACGCTGACTCGCTACCCGTCTCCTGCACTCGATCGAGCCACGAGAAGGGAGCGCCAGCCTTCGGCGGCGCGCAGAAGACACGGTTCCGGGACGGGCGTCCCCGCTGCCCCGGACCGGCCGCTCCCGGCGTGGTTATTTGTAGCCCGAGCCCGCCTGCTTGTACTCCTCGCGGGGCGGCGAGAAGATGTCGAGCACGACCGCGCGCTTGTCGGTGGCGCGCCCGCCGTGCGGGACGTGCGGCGGGGTCTGCCAGAAGTCGCCCGCCTTCACGTGATGCTCGACGCCGTCCTGGATGCGGATCCACTCGCCCTCGAGACACACGCCCCACTGCTCGTTGGGATGCGAATGCACCGGCGACACCGAGCCCGGCGAGATCTCGACCACCGAGAGCATCAGATGCTCGCCCGGGAACACGCGAGCGCTGAGCCCCTCGGCGAGCTGGCGCGGAATCCCACCGACCTTCAGGTTGTGAAAGCACGACGCATCGGCCATGGGTCGCTCCTTTCCTCTGGGCCGCCATTCTACAGGAGGGGCGCGTGAGACTCTTCCTCGCCATGCTCTCGCACGAGACGAACACGTTCAGCAACGTGCCCACCGATCGCGCCCAGTTCGAGGCGCGCGATCTGCGCTACGGCGGGGAGATCCTCGAGGTCTACCGTGACACCGGCACGTGCCTGGGCGGCATGATCGGCGCCGCCGAGCGGCTGGGCGCCACCCTGATCCCGTCGGTCGCCGCGTCGGCCTCGCCGGCCGGCCTCGTCACCCGCGACATCTACGAGCACGTCAAGCAGCGGATGCTCGCCGATCTCGAGCGCGCGGGCCGGCTCGACGGCGTGCTGCTCGACCTGCACGGGGCGATGGTCCCGGAGGGCATCGACGACGGTGAAGGCGACATCATCGCGGCGGTGCGCGAGGCGGTGGGCCCCGGGGTGCCGATCGCGGTGACGCTCGATTTCCACGGTAACCTCGGCCGCGACATGATCGGCAAGGCGGACCTGCTGCACGGCTACAAGACCTACCCGCACGTGGACATGGCCGAGCGCGGGGCGGAGGCGACCCGGCGTCTCGCCCAGGTCATCGGCGGGCGCATCAGGCCGACCGCGGCGTGGCGCAAGCCTCCCCTGATGCCGCCGCTCGGGCGCCAGGGCACCGCCCGCGGTCCGATGCGCCGCCTCTACGACCTGGCCGACGAGATGGAGAAGGATCCCAAGGTCATCTCGATCTCCCTCTTCGCCGGCTTCCCGTACGCCGACATCCCCGACGCGGGCCTCGGCATCTACGTGGTCACCGACGACGACCCGGCGCTGGCCGAGCGGCTCGCCGGGCAGCTGGAGCGGGTCGCGTGGGAGCATCGGCACGAGTTCATCCACGCGGCCCTGCCGGTGAAGGAAGCGGTGGCCCGCGCCCTGGCCGCCGAGGGCCGCCCCATCGTGCTCGCGGACATGGCCGACAACACCGGCGGCGGCGCCGCCGGCGACGGCACCGAGATCCTGCGCGAGCTGCTGCGGGTGGGCGCGCGCGGCGCGACGGTGGCGTGCATCTGGGACGCGGCGGCGGTTGCCGCCTGCGTCAAGGCCGGAGTGGGCGCCCGCATCATGCTCGAGATCGGCGGCAAGGTGGACGACCGTCACGGCGCGCCGGTCTCGGTCACCGGCACCGTGCGCACGCTCTCCGACGGACGCTTCGTGCATCGCGGACCGATGATGCACGGGTTGCCCGGCCGTCTCGGCCCCACCGCGGTACTGGACGTGAACGATGTAAAGGTGATACTCATCTCCTACCGCTGGCAGACCCTCGATCCGGAGATGATCCGGTTCGTCGGGATCGACCCCCTCCTGGAGAAGATCCTGGTCGTGAAATCGACGATCCACTACCGGGCGGCCTTCGAGCCGATCGCGAAGGAGATCATCGAGGTGGACGCGCCCGGGCTGTCGTCGTCGAACCTGTCGCGGTTCGAATACCGGCGCATCCGGCGCCCGATCTTCCCGCTCGATCCCGATCTGGTATACGAGCCGGAGTAGGAGGCCCCGACGTGTCGTTCACCGGCTTCACGCCGTCCGACTTCAAGGTCTTCGACATCCCGGGCTTCAAGCCCCGCATGGCGGCGATCAAGATGCGGATCCGTCCGAAGCTCGAGGCGGTCGGGCGCGAGCTCCTCCCGGACGTGACGCGGGTGGGCGGCGGCGAGGCCTTCATCCATGTGGCCAAGCACGCTCGGCGCACCGTGAACCCGCCCGACGATACCTGGGTGGCCTTCGCGCTCGACCGGCGCGGCTACAAGAAGCACTGCCACTTCAAGGTGGCGGTCTCGCGCCAGGGCGTGCGCTTCCTGTTCGAGGCCGGGCCCGAGCACGCGCAGAAGAAGCGCTGGCTCGGGGCGTGGAAGCGGCACACCCGCCAGCTGGTGCCGGTCCTGCGCCGGGCCAGGGGCCTCGGCTGGTTCAAGGACGAGCACGACGACGCGCCGGCCGCCATCCTCACCGATCTCCCGGCCGACGCGGTGGCGCGGCTCGGCGACGAGCTGCTGCGGACGCGCGACGGCCAGTTCGTGCTCGGCCGCGCGGTCTCGGCGGAGGAGGCCACGAAGTGGAAGCCGCGCGACTACGCCCGCGCCGCGCGCGAGACGTTCCACCTGCTGGCCCCGCTGTATCGCCTCAGGTGACCGCCGCGATCTTCGATATGGATGGCGTGCTGATCGACAGCGGGGCACACCATCGGCACGCGTGGCGGGCGCTGCTGGCCGAGCTCGGTACCGAGCCCGCGCATCCCGAGCACTGGCGCCTCACCATCGGCCGGCCCAGCGAGGAGGCGATTCCCCTGCTGCTGGGCCGGCGCGTGAGCGACGCGGAGGCCCGCCGGCTGGCCCGCCGCAAGCGCGATCTCTACCAGGAGCGCGCGCAAGCCGGGATGGAGCCGGTGCCCGGCGTGCCCGAGTTCCTGCACGCGCTGGAGCGGCAGCACGTGCCGCGCGCCGTCGGAACCTCCGCCTCGCGCTGGGACGCGGAGCGCCTGCTCGACGACCTCGGGCTCCTGCGCTTCTTCGACGTGGTGGTCACCGCCGACGACGTGATGCTGGGCAAGCCCGACCCCGAGGTGTGGGCGCAGGCAGCCCGGCGGCTGCGGGTGACGCCGGCCCATTGCGTGGTCTTCGAGGATGCGCCCGTGGGCATCCAGGCCGCGCGGGCCGCCGGCATGCGCGCGATCGGCGTCACCACCGCGCACACCGACGCCGAGCTGCTCGCCGCCGGCGCCGACCGCACCATCCCCGACTTCCAGGGCCTCGAGTGGAGCAGCATCGCCCCCCGGTAAGCGGATCCGACTTCTGGGACGGCCTCTACGCCGAGGGCCAGGACGGCTGGGAGCTGGGCGGACCGTCGCCGGCTCTCGAAGCCTGGCTCGACGCCGGCGGCACGTTCGAGTCTTCAGCTGCGGGGGCCCGGACATGGCCCCCGCACTCCCCCAGTCCGCGGACAACCCGGGATGCTCACCTCGCGGTGCCCGGCTGCGGCCGCGGTCACGACGCGCGCCTCCTGGCCCGCCGCGGCTACCGCGTCACCGCTTTCGATTTCGCGGAGGCCGCCGTGGCCGAGGCCCGTCGCCTGGCCGCCGCGGAGGGCGTGGACATGGCCGTCGAGCAGCGCGACGTGTTCACCCTGGCCCGCGACCACCGCGAGGCCTTCGACGGCGTGTGGGAGTACACGTGCTTCTGCGCCATCGATCCCGCGCGGCGGGAGGAGTACGCGTCGGTGCTGCACACGATCCTGCGGCCGGGTGGGCTCCTGCTCGCCTGCTTCTTCCCCCTTCGGGAGGGCGGAGACGGCCCGCCCTTC
>DATFYA010000120.1 GCA_035315345.1 Candidatus Methylomirabilota bacterium | reverse complement strand
TCGGTGATGACGTTGACCACCGCCGGCTTGCCGGAGGCGAACGCGCGCTCCAGCGCCGGACGGATGTCGTGCGGCTTCTCCACGAACTCGCCGTGGGCGCCCAGCTCCTGTGCCACGCGGTCGTAGCGGGTGTGGCCGAGGTTGCGGCCCGGCTTGGGCAAGGGCCGCGTCCACGGCGCGTCCGCGGTCCAGCCGCCGTTGTTGCTGATCACCACCACCACCGGAATCTTGTGCCGCACCGCCGTGTCCATCTCCATGGCGTTGATGCCGAAGGAGCCGTCGCCGTGCAGCACCAACACCTGCGCGTCCGGCCTGGCCACCTTGGCGCCCACCCCGAACGGCAGGCCCACGCCCATCGTGCCGAACGCGCCGGAGTTCAGGCGGTGCCCGGCCACGTAGGTCGGGATGGCCTGGCGGCCGAAGTTGAGGATCTCCTGACCGTCCACTACGAGGATGCCGTCGCGGCGCATGAAGTCGCGCACCTCCTTGCAGAGCCGCAGCGGGTGGATCGGGGTCTCGTCGCGGCTCATCGCCTTGTCCTGCTCGGCGCCCTTCTCCGCATCGAGCGTGCGGAGCTTGCCGGTCCACGCGGCGTAGCGCTTCGGCGCGATCTTGCCCTCGGCCTCGGCGCGGAGCTGCTCGAGCACCGCCTTCGCGTCGCCTGCGATCGGGATGTCGACGGCGCGGTTGTGGCCGAGCTGGGTGGGGTTGATGTCGACGTGGATCACCTTGAGATCGGCGGCGAAGCGCGGCGGCCGGCCGAACTGGATGACCCAGTTGAAGCGCGTGCCCACCGCCAGCACGACGTCGGCCTCGGTGAAGGCCTTGCTCCTCGCGTTCAGGAAGGCCAGCTCATGGTCCTCGGCGATGAGGCCGCGCGAGATCGGGGTGGTGTAGAACGGAATGCCGGTGACCTCCACGAAGGCCTGCAGCGCGGCGGCCCCGTCGGACCACCACACGCCGCTGCCCGCGATGACGATCGGCCGCTCGGCCCTGGCGAGCAGCGCGATGGCCTCGCGCACCGCCCCCGGGTCGCCGAGCGAGCGCGGCGCCGGCTTCCAGGGGCCGAGGTAGCGGACCTGCTCCTCCTCGATCTTCTCGCCCAGGATGTCGCCGGGCATGTCGATGTAGACGGGCCCGGGCCGGCCCGAGGCGGCCTGGCGGAACGCGGTGTCGACGACGTCGGGAATGCGCCGGGCGTCGTAGATGCGCTCGGCCCACTTGGTGATCGGCTTCATCAGCGCGACCTGGTCGATCTCCTGGAAGGCCTCCATGCCCAGGTAGACCCGCGGGCTCGATCCGCCGATGGCCACCAGCGGGGCGCAGTCGGTGAAGGCGTTGGCCACGCCGGTGGCCAGGTTGATGGCGCCGGGACCGGAGCAGCCCATGGCCACGCCCGGCCGCCGCATCACCCGGGTCCAGGCGTGCGCGGCCAGGGCGGCGGCCTGCTCGTGGCGCGTGTCGATGGCGCGGATGCCGAGCTTGATGCAGGCGGCCTCGGTCTCGAGCATGGGGCCGCCCATCAGATAGAACATCGTGTCCACGCCTTGAGAGCGGAGCGCCTGCGCCAGTACTTCCGAGCCGGTGATCGTCGCCATGACCTGTCCTTTCCTGGTGCCCGTGGGAGACCCGTCCTGCGCCGGTGGAGGGGACTGTAGCAGATGTAGAATGGCCGCGGGAGGAGACGACATGGCCGACGTGCAGTTCAATCCGATGGACCCGGAGTTCGTGGCGGACCCGTACCCGATGTACCGGCGTCTGCAGGCGGACGATCCGGTCCACCACAGCCCGCTCGGCTTCTGGGTGCTCACCCGCTACGCCGACGTGATCGCGAGCCTGAGGGACCCGCGGCTGATCAAGGAGCCGATCGCCGCGTTCGTGGCCGCCCGCTTCGGCATGCAGGTGCCGCCCGGCCTCGGCCTCTCGATGCTCGACCGGGACCCGCCCGATCACACCCGGCTGCGCGGCCTGGTCAGCAAGGCCTTCACCCCGAAGGCGCTGGAGCGGCTCCGCCCGGACATCCAGCGGATCGTCGACCGCCTGCTCGACGCCGTCGACGGCCACGGCGAGATGGACCTGATCGACGAGTTCGCCTATCCGCTTCCCGTCAACGTCATCTGCGACATGCTGGGCGTGCCGGTGAAGGACCACGAGCGCTTCAAGCAGTGGGGCCTGGACATCGCGCGGGGGCTCGACGCGATCATGCTGCCGCCCGAATCGGAGGTCGCCCAGCGCAGCATGGCCGGACGGCGCGCGCTGGCCGCGTACTTCCGCGAGCTGATCGCGCAGCGTCGGGCGTCTCCTCGGGATGACATGCTCTCGGCCCTGATCGCGGCGGAGGAGGCGGGCGACAAGCTGAACGAGGACGAATTGCTCGCGACCTGCATCCTGCTGCTGGTGGCCGGGCACGAGACCACCGTGAACCTGATCGGCAACGGCACCCTGGCGCTCCTGCGGCATCCGGCCGAGCTGCGGCGTCTGCGGGACGATCCCCGGATCATCGGCACCGCGGTGGAGGAATTGCTGCGCTTCGACGGCCCGGTGCAGCGCACCGCCCGCATCCCGAGCGAGGACATCGTGATCGGCGGCCGCACGATTCCCAAGGGGGAGATGGTGATGCCGTTCCTGGGCGCGGCGGATCGCGATGCGGCCCAGTTCCCCGATCCGCAGCGGCTCGATCTCACCCGCGCCGACAATCGCCACATCGCCTTCGGCATGGGCGTTCACTTCTGCCTGGGCGCCCCGCTCGCGCGCATGGAAGGGCAGATCGCGATCAACACGCTGCTCCAGCGCCTGCCCAAGCTGGCACTGGCCACCGAGAAGCCCGAGTTCCGGCAGAGCCTGACCCTGCGCGGGCTGCAGTCGCTGCCGGTGAGCTTTTGAGCCGGGCCTCGACGCGCTGGCCGCGCTGGGACACGCTCGCGATGGCGCTCGCCCTGCTGGTGGCGCCCGCGTGGGCGCAGGAGGCGCCGCGCTCGCCGACCCCGGCCCCCGCGAAGCTCGCGGTCAAGGTCACCGACGTCGTACGGGGGCTCGAGCACCCGTGGGGGCTCGCCGTCCTGCCCGACGGCCGGATGCTCGTCACCGAGCGGCCGGGCCGGCTGCGCATCGCAGCGCCCGACGGCACGCTGTCGGAGCCGCTGACCGGGGTGCCGCCAGTCTACGCGCGCGGGCAGGGCGGCCTCCTCGACGTCGCGCTGAGCCCGGGCTTCGCGCAGGATCGGCTCGTCTACCTGTCCTTCTCCGAGCCGGGCGAGGGCGGAGCCGGCACCGCGGTCGCCCGCGGTCGGCTGGGCGAGCGCGGGCTCGAGGGCACGCAGGTCATCTGGCGCCAGCAGCCGAAGGTGCAGGGGCCGAACCACTGGGGCTCGCGGCTCGCCTTCCGGCCCGACGGCACCCTGTTCGTCACGCTCGGCGATCGCTTCGGCTATCGCGAGCGCGCCCAGGACCTGTCGGTGACGCTCGGCAAGGTCGTGCGCATCAACGCGGACGGCTCGATCCCGAGCGACAACCCGTTCGTGGGACGTGCCGACGCGCGGCCGGAGATCTGGTCCTATGGGCACCGCAACGTGCAGGCCGCCACCGTCGACGCGCGCGGTCAGCTGTGGACGGTCGAGCACGGCGCGCGCGGCGGCGACGAGCTGAACAATCCGCAGCCGGGCAAGAACTACGGCTGGCCGGTCATCACCTATGGGGTGGACTACTCGGGCGCGCGCATCGGGATCGGCACCGCCAAGGCCGGCATGGAGCAGCCGGTGTACTACTGGGACCCGGTGATCGCGCCGTCGGGGGCGACGTTCTACACCGGCTCGGCGTTCCCCGACTGGCGCGGCGACCTGCTCATCGGCTCGCTGTCGCCGGGCCTGCTGGTGCGGCTGCGGCTGCAGGACGGCCGCGTGGTGCAGGAGGAGCGCTATCTCGGCGACCTGCGCGAGCGGATCCGCGACGTGGTGCAGTCGCCCGACGGCTCCCTCTACCTGCTGACCGACAGCTCCCGGGGCCGGATCCTGCGCGTCGATCCCGCCCGCTGAGCGAGGCAGCGCTCAGGCGCGCGTCAACGGCCAGCCCAGCCACTCGCAGACGCCGCGGCCCATCACCCATTCGAGGTCCTCGCCGCGCAGCCACGGCAGATGCCGGGTGAAGAGCGTGATGCACTCGTAGTACGTGCACGGCATCCGCGTCAGGTCCGTGCCCCAGAACGTCCGCTTCGGGCCGAAGGCGTCCACCAGCCGGTGGATCGCGTCGTGCAGATCGGGAAACGGGTAGGGCTGCGCGGAGAGCGACGGCATCCCCGAGGCCTTCACCGCCACGTTCGGATGCTTCGCCAGCGCGCACACCGCCGGCAGCTCCTCGAACACCTGCGGGGCCTTGCCCCGCACGCTGATCCCCACGTGGTCGATGACGAGCTTGAGCCCGGGGTGCCGCGAGGCGATGCGGTCGAGATGATCGAGCGCGCCGGGCACCAGGACCATGAGGGGAATGCCGGCCTTCTCCGCCGCCGGCCAGAGCCAGTCGGCCGAGCCGTCGGTGAGGAAGTGGCGGTTGTGCTCGTTGTGGAAGGTGAAGCGCATGCCGAGCATGCCCGGCTGCTTCCGCCAGTCCGCGACCAGCGCGCGGCTGGCCGGATCGGGCAGCGACAGCCGGCCCATCACCGCGAAGCGATCGGGATAGGCACGCGCCGCCTCCAGCGCCATGTCGTTGCGATCGCCCTCCCACGAGGGCGGCACCAGCACCATGCGGCGGACGCCGGCCAGGTCCATCTGGAAGAGCAGCGTTTCCTTCAGGATCTGATAGGGCTTCTGCGCCTCCTTCGCGCGGCCGGGCGGCCACGGGCGGCTGGGGCTCTCCGCGGCCCAGAGGTGCACCTGCGAGTCGACGATGTCCATGGCGGATGTCTCCTATCGGGGGTTCGGGGTTCACGGGCGTGCAGCCGGCAGTCGATCCGGGTAGAACGGCCGCAGGTCGACCGAGCGGGCCGCGCCGTCGACGATCAGCTCGGTCAGGGCGAGGCCGGTGGCCGGGGCATTGAGCATGCCCCACGGGCCGTGGCCCGTGGCCACGTACGCGCCGCGGACGCCCGGGACCGGGCCGATCATGGGCAGGCCGTCGTCCACCACCGGGCGATAGCAGGCCTGCCGGCGGCTGATCGGCGCGGCGGCGAGCGAGGCGGCGACGCGGCCGGCCGCGCCGGCGAGGATCGCGCAGCCGGCCGCGCTCACCTCGACGCCCTCGGCGGATTCGGGGAGCGGCTGGCGATCGGCCATCCCGCACACGTACACGGTGCCGTCGGGCCGCGGGATGATCTCCGGCTCGAGGGCGCGGCCGTCGGCCAGGCGGTAGTCCATGAACAGCGCGTGCGCGGGCACGCCGGCGACGTCGAGGGTGACGCTGTAGCCCTTGAGCCCGGAGACGCGCGGCAGGCGCAGCCCCTCGATGCGTCCCGTCCATGGTCCGGCGGCCAGCACCACCGCGTCCGCCTCGAGCGCCCGGCCGTCGATGACGACGCCGCTCGCCGCGCCGTCGCGCGCGATCACGCGCTCCACCGCGCCGATGCGAAGCATCGCGCCGCCGGCCTGTGCCTCGTCCATCAGCGCGGCGGTGAACTGCGCCGGGTGTACCTGCGCGGTGGTCTCGGACGAGCCGAGCGTGCCGGCCACGACGGCGGGGCCGTCGATCCAGCCCGGCGCGGGCACGCGATGGCCGCCGGCCGGCGCGCCCTTTTCGCGCGCGGCCAGCATGAAGGTGTCCATCCGCCGGTAGCCCCAGTCGCGCGCGATCTCCTTCGCCATCGTCGCGTGCAGCGCGAAGCTGGCCCGCGCGAGCGGCTCGACCGGGGTGCCGTCGCACCAGTCCAGCGCGAGGAAGCCGCCCGACTTGCCCGACGCCGCGCAGGCCACCGCCGTGCGCTCCACCACCGTGACCGCGACTCCCCGCCGGGTCAGGAAGTAGGCGACCGAGGCGCCGACGACGCCGGCGCCGCAGACGATGACGTGCCGAGGAGCAGGCATGGCCGGTCGGCGGACAGGATAGTACAATCCGGCGAACCGAGGAGGCCCGACATGGATCACGGCGTCGTGATGTTCCCGACCGAGTACTCGATCGCTCCGGATGATCTGGCCCGCGCCCTCGAGGAGCGCGGCTTCGAGTCGGTGTGGTTCCCCGAGCACACCCACATTCCGGCCAGCCGCACGAGCCCGTGGCCGGGCGGGGGCGAATTGCCGCGCGACTACTGGTCGGCGTACGACCCGTTCATCGCCCTGATGGCCGCGGCGGGCGCGACGCGCCGGCTGAAGCTCGGCACCGGCATCTGCCTCGTCATCGAGCGCGACCCGATCGTGACCGCCAAGGAGGTGGCCACGCTGGACCGGCTCTCGGGCGGGCGCGTGCTCTTCGGCATCGGCGGAGGCTGGAATCGAGAAGAGATGAGCAATCACGGCACGGCGTGGAAGAGCCGCTGGCGTCTGCTGCGCGAGCGCGTGCTCGCCATGAAGCAGATCTGGACGCAGAAGGAGGCGAGCTACGAGGGCGAGTTCGTGCGCTTCGAGCGGATCTGGGCGGATCCCAAGCCGCTGCAGAAGCCGCATCCCCCGGTGATCATCGGCGGTGACGGGGAGCGTACCTTCGACCGCGTCGTCGAGTTCGGCGACGGTTGGATGCCGATCCTGCGCCCGCACACGAATCCGGTGGAGAAGATCCCCGCGCTCCGCCGCCGCCTCGAGCAGGCCGGCCGCGATCCGAAGACCGTGCCGGTGTCGATCTTCTTCGCGCCGCCGAAGCGCGAGGTGCTCGACGGCCTCGCGGCGGCGGGCGTCTCGCGGGTGATCTTCGGCCTCAACCCGGAGCCGCGCGACCGGGTGCTGCCGCGCCTCGACGCCTACGCGGCAGCGATGCGATAGGGCCAGCCGGCCAGCCACGAGGACTCGGCCGGGTCACCGGACACGGTGGTGCGCTGCATGAGCCGCTGGTGCCGGGCGGTGTCGTAGGGCGTCGCGCGGTGGAGCACGCAGCGGTTGTCCCAGACCACCAGGTCGCCCACCTCCCACTCGTGCCGGTACACGAAGGGGGCCTGGGTCACGTGATCCTGCAGGGCCCGCAGCAGGGCGCGGCCTTCCTCGAGCGGTAGGCCCTCGACGTGCGAGGCGTGCGCGCCCAGGAAGAGGCTAGGGCGGCCGTTCACCGGGTTGGCTCGCACGATCGGGTGGCGGACCGGCGGGTACACCGCGCGCTCCTCGGCGGTGAAGAAGCCGGGCCGCACCTGGTCGCGCGACCACGAGAAGTCGTGCACCGCGACCGCGCGATCGACCCGGCGCCGCAGTGCCTCGGGCAGCGACGGATACGCGGCGCGCGCGCTCGCGAACTCGGTGGCTCCGCCCTCGGGCGGCACGATGCGGCCGGAGAGCAGCGAGCAGAGCGAGGGCACCGGCTTGAACGAGCTGTCGGTGTGCCAGAGCATGTTGGCCAGCTGGTAGACCATGCGCCGGTCGTCGGAGGGGATCACCGCGCCGGTCTTGACGTCGAGGTTCGACTGGCGGGCGAACGGCGTGCCCGCCGCCGGATTCATGCTGCGGGTGATCTCGAGATCGCCGAAGCGGCGGCTGAACGCGATCTGCAGCTCGTCGTCCAGCGGCTGGGGTCGGAAGAGTAGCACCGAGTGCTCCTCGAAGGCGGCGCGGATCTCCTTCCAGGTGGCGGCGTCCAGCGGGCCGATGAGGTCGGCGCCGTCGATGCGCGCTGCAAAGGCCGGCGTGAGCGCCGTCACCGTGATCGGCATACGCTCAGGTCTTCTCGAAGTCGATCCGCTCGTAGACCGGCAGTCTCTGCAGATATCGGCGCAGGCAATCGAGGCCCATCTCGACGGCGCCCAGGCGCACCCACTCCCGTCCGCCCAGGATGCGGGCTTTCCGCGAAGCGGCGTCGCCTTCGGTGGCGATGGCGAGGCAGATGGTGCCGCCGAACTCGATCCGGTCGGGGCCGTCGTCCAGATCGATGAGCACCGCGAGGGCGTGGGTCGCCCCGGTGTGGGCGCGGGCGGCGCGGGCCACCGTCTCCGCGGTCTGCGGCGTGAGCGGCCCGTCGGGCGGCGCGCCCGAGAGGCCGACCGCGGCCCACACGTCTCCCAGGGCGCGCGCGACCGCACCGCGGCGGAACACCGCGTCAGCGCCGGGCAAGTGGGCCAGCCGGGCCGCCATCTGGCCGCTGGTGAACGTCTCGACCAGCGAGAGCGTGGCGGCCTTCGCCTGCAGCTCGCGCAGGATCACGCCTTCCAGGGTCTGCTCGTCCTCGGCGAGGATGAAGTTGCCGACGCGCCGGCGCACCTCGCGCTCGATCGGCTCGAGCTTGCGGCGGATGTCGTCCATGTCGCGGCCGCGCGCGGTCAGCTTGGTCTCGAGCTGCGGGTAGTGGGCGCGAAAGCCCAGCTTCACGCTGCCGTCCGGCACCAGGGTCTCCACGCCTTGCAGCAGCGAGTCCACGTGCGATTCGCCCAGCCCGTAGGAGTGGAAGCGCTTGAGGAAGATCGCGCCGGGCAGCCCGGCCTTTCCCAGCAGCCGCGGCACGATCTGCTCGTCCAGCATCCGGCGCAGCTCCCGCGGGACGCCCGGGGTGAAGTAGAAGCGTGCGCGCCCGATATCCACCGCGAAGCCGCAGGCGGTGCCGATGGGATTGTCGAGCACCTCGGCGGTGGTCGGCAGCATGGCCTGCTTGCGGTTGTTGGGCGGCATCACCCGGCTCCGCCGCTGGAAGAAATCCTCCATGCGCCGGAGCCAATCTTCGTTCAGGACCAGCTCCACGCCCGCCGCCTTCGCCGCGATCTCCTGGGAGAGGTCGTCCACGGTGGGGCCGAGCCCCCCGTTGACGATGACCGCATCGGCGCGCTCGCCGGCCAGCACGAAGGCGCGCAGCAGGTTCTCCCGGTCGTCGCCGACCGTGGTCTCCCACTGCACCGAGAGCCCGACGTCCTCCAGCTTCTGGGTGATGTAGCTGAAGTTGGTGTTGACGATCTTGCCGGTCAGCACTTCGTCCCCCGTGCAGATCACCTCGATGCGCATGCTTCCCTCACGCCTCCGTCGTGGTGTCGCCGGCGTGGGGGCAGGGCCTCCCCCACCCCCACGCCTCCCGCTACGCCGAGCACACGGGCAGCACGCCGCTCGAGGCTGTGGGGTCTTTGATATGAATGAGGCGCGCAGGTGGGCAGGGTGGTGTCAGGTCCACGGTTGGCGCGTGCCGGGTGGGAGGGGAGCGGGGGCCCTCCCCGGAACCGTGTCTTCTGCGCGTTGCCGAAGGCGAGCGCTCCCATCTCGTGGCTCGTTCGAGTGCCGTGCAAGGGTCGCGAGTCAGCGTGTTCCGGGGAGGGCCCCCGCTCCCCTCCCACCCGGCGCAGCTGACGATCGAGCACGCGGACGATCACGTCAGCCCATCAGGAGCGCGCCGGGGATCTCGCGGCCCATGGTCTGGATCTGCTCGCGGCTGATCCCGTGCTTCATGAGCCCGGCCACCAGCATCTGCAGGCCATCCGCGGGGGTCGGATTGCCGGCCTGACCCAGGTCGGTGCCCAGCACGAAGTGCTCGGCGCCCACCGCCTTGATCCGGGCCGCGGTGTCCGCGACCTCGACGCGCGCGGTGTGGTGCATGAACTCGAGTGGGGAGGTCGGGCCCGCCAGCATGAGCAGGGCGCACAGCTCGAGCTTCCCGCCGAGGGCGGCCGCCTTCTTCATGTGATCGAGGCTCATGCCGACGACGTCGAACTGGGCGTGGGTGACCACGATGCGCTCGCAGCCTTCCTCGCGCGCGGCCGCGATCAGGGCGAGGGCCTCCTCCGGCGCGGCGTGCCCGGTCTGCACCACCAGGCGCTGGGCCGCCGCGATCTTCAGCACCGCGCGCGCGGCGGGCAGGACCTGGCCGCGCTCGTCGACGACCCGGATGCCCGCCGTCCCGGTCCGGGTGCGCTTGACGTGGTTGTCGGCGTCGAAGGTGGGGAACCAGACCACCCGGCCGTAGCCGCCCTGCATGCGCCACATCCATTCGACGGCCTGCGGGTTCAGCCCGCCCACCGCGTGATTCAGCGTGATGCCGCCGAATACCTTGACGCCGGGCACGTGCTTGCGCACCAGGAACGCGCGGTCGGCGGTGTGGGTCACGTGGTTCTTGAACACCACTGCTTCCATCTGACGGGTCGCGGCCAGGGTCGCCAGCTCGTCGTCGTCGAGGGACCGGCCGAAGATGTCGGGCGCCGCGTGGGTGTGGAAGTCGATCAGCCCCTTGATCGGGCTCACCGGCGCCGGGGGCGGGGAGTAGCCCTGGACGCCGGCGCTCTCGCGGGAAGAGGCCGCCGCGCCTCCGCCGGCCGCGCGGCCGTGCGAGGGCGCCGACGAGTGACGGCCGCCGCGGCCGGTCGCGAGCGTGACCGGCGCGACGCTCCCGTGACAGCCGCCGCACCCGAGATGAGACATACCCCGGGGATTCTACACGAGCCTCCGGCCGGCCACACCGGGCTGTCGCACCGGCCGGGCGGCCGCACGCACGCGGCGTCATCCCGTGCTAGGCTGCACGCCTGAGGCGCTCCCCATGGCCGAGCCTAGTGCACCCGAACCGAGGAGATGACGATGCTCTTCGAGCTGCGGCAGTACCACATCCGTCCCGGGCAGCAGGCGAAGTGGGTGAAGTGCATGGAGGAGGAGATCATCCCGTTCCAGGTCAAGATGGGCATGGTCATCCTGGGCAGCTTCGTGGGCGAGGAGGACCAGAGCGTCTACGTGTGGATCCGCCGCTTCGAGAGCGAGCCGGAGCGCAAGCGCCTCTACGACGCGGTCTACCAGAGCGACTACTGGAAGAACGAGATCAGCCCGCGCGTGGGCGACATGATCGACCGCGAGCAGATCAAGGTGACGCGCCTGACCGCGACCCCGCACTCGGTGATCCAGTAGGCCCTCGTGACCACCCCGCTCGAGGCCGCGCGCAAGCTCGGGCCCTTCATCCGCGCGTCGGCCCCGGACACCGAGCTGCAGCGCGAGCTGCCGCGGCCGCTGTTCGAGGCGATGGCGGATGCGGGGCTCTTCCGGCTCGCGCTGCCCCGGGCGATCGGCGGGGCCGAGATGGACCTGCCGCGCTACATCGAGGTCATCGAGGAGATCGGCAAGGGCGACGCCAGCACCGGCTGGGTCACCAACCAGGTCGCGATCTTCGCGACCTACGCCGCGCGCATGCCCTCCGCGGCGGCGCGCGCCATCTGGATCGACACGCCCCGCAGCGTGGTGGCCAACACCCCGGTGGCCAACGCCCAGGCCATCGCGGTGCCCGGCGGCTACCGGGTGACCGGACGCCAGGGCTTCAGCACCGGGTGCCGGCACGCCTCCTGGCTGGCCGCGCACGCCACCGTCGTCGAGGACGGCCGCCCGCGGCTCGATGAGGGGCAGCCCGAGATGCGCTACTGCTTCGTGCCGCGCGCCCAGGCCGAGCTGCTCGACACCTGGCACGTGCGTGGCATGCGCGGGACCGGCACGCACCACTTCGCGGTGAACGACGTCTTCGTGCCCGAGGAGCGCAGCGTGCGGTCGGTGACCGCGCCGCTCGTGGAGACCGGCCCGCTCTACCAGATCCCGCGCACGCTCGTGTTTGCCTCCGGCGACGCGGCGGTGGCCCTCGGCACCGCGCGCGCCTGTCTGGCCGCCTTCATCGAGCTGGCCACCACCAAGACCCCCCGCGCGATGGACCAGCTCCTGCGCGACCAGGTGGCGGCGCAGAGCGAGGTCGGCCACGTGGAGGCCCACATCCGCTCCGGCCGCGCGTTCCTGCTCGAGACGGTGGGCGAGATCTGGCACTCCCTCACCACCACCGGCACGATCACCCTCGAGCAGCGCGCGACCCTGCGGCTGGCCACCACCCACGGCATCCGGCTCGCGGTGCAGGCGGTGGACATGATCTACAACATGTCGGGCGCCACCGCGGCCTACGAGTCGAGCCCGATCCAGCGCCACTTCCAGGACGTGCACGTGATCAGCCAGCACCTGCAGGCACGCCTGTCCCACTACGAGCTGGTCGGTCGGCACTGGCTCGGTCTGAAGGTCGACGAGACGCGGCTCTAGCGGAGCTCTGGTATGATCGCGGCAACGACTTGCTCCGGCGGAGGACTCATCACCATGGCACAGGCACAGACGCCCCGCGGCATCAACCACATCGTCCTCAACGTGCGCGACATCGAGGTCTCGCACCGGTTCTGGACCGAGATCATGGGCTTCCGCTGCGTGGCCCAGCTCAAGCCTCGTCCCGACCGGGTGCGGCCCAAGATGCGCTTCTACAGCGGCGTGTCCGAGAGCGGCGACGTGACGCACCACGACCTGGCGCTGGCCGAGGTGCCACGGCCGGAGGGCGGCAACGGGCACGGCGAGCCCGAGACGTGGAGCCTGATGCGGGGCGGGATCGGGCTCAACCACGTGGCGATCGCCTGGCCGGATCGGGAGTCCTGGCTCAAGCAGGTCGAGTTCCTCCAGTCGAAGGGCGTCACGTTCCATCGGCGCATCAACCACGGCATGACCCACAGCGTGTACATCTCGGATCCGGACGGTCACGGCATCGAGGTGCTGTACGAGCTGCCGCGGGAGGTGTGGGAGCACGACATCGACGGCGCCCAGAACTACGCCGAGGTACTACCCACCGAGGGGCCGGAGTCGCTCGTGGACCGGGTGGACAACCCGGTCTTCAAGTAGCCGCGCCCGCTAGGGCTCGATCTCGAACTCGACGCGCCCGCGGCCGGCGCCTTCCACCGGCACCAGCCCCTCGGTGACGTGCAGGCGCGCCGGCTCGATGCGCGCCGCGCTCTGCAGCTGGGCGCGCGTCGCCTCCATCCGGCGCGTCGACAGGGTCTTCGCCGCCGCGTCCGGATTCGGCTCGTCCCTGGCCAGCTCGGCCACCGTCGCGTCGACGCCGCCCGGCGCGGGCCGGCCCGGGAAGCGCTCGGCGAAGAGGCGGGCCGCCGCCGCCTCCACCCCGCCGGCCCCCGCCTCGCGCGCGGCGCCCTCCAGCCGCTGACGGAGCGCGTCGCGCTTCAAGGCGGCGATGTCGTCCACCGTCAGCACCGACTTCATCGCGAGCTTCACCGCCGGCGCGTCGCGGAGGAACGTGCCCACGCGCTGCGCCTGCTTGTCGAAGCCCTCCGCGAAGCGGACGGTGCCCGGCTCGAAGTAGACCGGCCAGATCTGGATCGTCTCGACCCGCGCGTCCTCGGTGTAGAAGATCTTGCCGACCCAGCTCACCGGCAGCGACACCACGCCGATCGCGGTCTTGCGCACCGCCTGCCAGAACGCGTCGCTGAAATCGAACTGGCGGGTGGCCACGTTGCCGGTGACCGGCACCGACAGCCGCACCTCGCCGCGCGCGTTCTTGAGGAGCGCGATGAGCGTGCCGAGGGGCACCCCGACCCGCTCGCGCACCTCGTCGCCAGTGCGTGACGGCACGAAGTCGGGCTGCCCGAGCACGATGTCGTTGCTGGCGGTGAGCACGTTGTCGCTGACACGGTAGCGCACGGTGGTGCCGAAGACGCCGCGCCGAGCGATCCAGCCGATCAGCTTGTTGGCGTAGGGATTCACCCGCGGCAGCGGGAAGTCGGTGAGCTTGCCGTCGAGATCGAGGTTGAGCGGGCCGGTGAGCGCGCCCAGCGTGCCCTTGAGCTCGAAGGGCGTCCCGCCGCTGAGCCGGCCGGTCAGCGCGAGCGGGCCCTTGCCGTTGCGGACGGTGCCGAGGGCGCGGCCGGTCACGACCATGCGCGAGGCCTCCTCGGTGAAGGCCGGCGTCGTCGTGCGGTCCACGAAGCGCACGAAGCCCTCGTCCACCGCGAGCTCGCCCACCGCGATGATCGGGTCGGCGCCGGACTCGCCGCGCGGGGCGGCCCCGGCCCGGGGGGACGGCGGCGGCTGGGGGGCGGCGGCCGTTCCGGCCGACGCGGGCGGGAAGAGCAGGTCGAGCAGCGGGAGGCGGCCGTCCGCCTCGCGCTCGACGAGCGCCCACGGCTTGTCGATCGCCATGCGCTGCACGGTCGCGCGGCGGGGCCAGTCGGCGTCGATGCCGGTCATGTCCACGCGCTTGATGTAGGCCAGCATGCGCTGCCCGTCGCCGAAGATCGTGTCGTCCACCGCCACGCTCCCGGTGGCCGCCACCGACAGGGGCGACAGCGTGCCCTTCACGCGCAGGTCCGAATCCACCTTGCCGGCGAGCGTGCCGCGCGACGGCAGGAAGGCCTGCAGGGTCGCCAGGTCCAGCTGCTTGGCCGTGATCTTCAAATCTACCGTCTGCCGGTCGAGCCGCGCCTGCCCGCGCGCATCCACCGATCCCCCGGTGGCGGTGTTCGCCCGCAGCCGCACGTCGACCGCCTCGCGCGCCGGCCAGGTGAAGTTGCGGACGCCGAGGCGGGCCTCGCGGATCTCCGCGCGCGCGGGCGGCCGCTCGGTGGCGTCGATGAGCACGAACGTCCCGTCCGCGATCCCCGCGCGGCGCACGCGCAGGTCGAGGGCCGGCGGTCCCGCCGCGCCGCCCGGGCGGCTCTCCCGGGGCGGCGCCCCCGCGGGCGCGGCGGGCGGCGCCAGCAGCGCGGCGAGCGGGAAGGAGTCGTCGGCGGCCCGCTCGATCTGGGCCCACGGCTTCTGCAGCCGGACGCGATCGACGATCAGCGAGGCGGGCCAGGTGAACTCGATGCCGGTGGTCTCGAGCCGGGTCGCCGTCACCAGCGGCCGCGCGTCGTCGGCCAGCGCCACGTCGGCCACCGATGCGGTCCCGCGCGCGGTCAGGGTGAACGGCTCGAGCGTGGCCCGGACCTGCAGATCGCCGCTCGCCTTGCCCGCGACGCGCCCGCGTACCGGCAGGTAGGGCTGCATGGGCGCCAGGTCGACCGCGGTCGGCGTGACCTGCAGGTCCAGATGATGGGCGCTCAGGTCGATCGAGCCGCGCGCGGTGAGGCGTCCCGAGCCGGGGGTGGGCGCCTCCATCTGCACCGGCATCGGCACCTGCGGCGGCCAGGCGAAGTCGCGCGCGGTCAGGCGCACCCCGGCCACCTCGAGGCGCGCGGTCGGGCTCACCGCCGCGTCCACCACGGTGGCGCCGCCGTCCTCGAAGCGCACCTCGCGCACGGCCAGCTTGACGTCCAGCGGCGCGGGACGCGCCGATCCGGGATCGGCGGCCACGGCCGGCGCCGGAGGCGCGCGCCGCGGCGTGAGAATACCGGCGATCGGCAGCGAGCCGTCGGCGCGCCGCTCGAGCAGCACCCACGACTTCTGCATGTGCACGCGCTCGATGGTGGCGGTGGCCGGCCAGGTGTAGTCGAGCTTCGCCAGCTCGAGGCGTCCCACCGTGAGGATCTGCCGATCGCCGTCGCGGAAGGCCACGTCGGCCAGCGCGACCGAGCCCTGCGCGGTCGCCTCGATCTTCGCTCCGACGGTGCCCTTCGCGGTGACCTCGCCTTCGAGGTGCCCGTCGAGCTGCGCCCTGAGCGGCAGGTAGGGCCGATAGGGCGACACGTCGATGCCGACCAGGCGCGTGCGCAGCTCGAAGCGGATCGGATCGAGGGTGACCGTGCCCTGGGTCTCGATGGTGCCGCGCTCCGGGGTGCTCGCGGTGAGCTGCACGCTGGCGGGCCGGCGATTCGGCCACGTCAAATCGCGCACGGTCAGCCGGATCGGGGCCAGCCGGAGGCGGAGCGGCGGCTCCACGGTGGCGTCGTCGAGGCGCGTGCGCGCGTCCTCCAGGATCACTTCCCCCAGCTCGGCGGAGAAATCGGGCGGCAACGGCGTCGGCTTCTCCGCGGCCGCCGCCGGCGCGGCCGCGGCGTCCTCGCGCCCGGGCCGCTTCAGCGTCTCCACCAGCTCGGTGATGGAGAGGTGTCCCTCCCGATCGCGGCGGATCGTCGCGCGCGGCCGCTTGAGCCGCACGCGCTCGGCCCGCACCTTCGGCCACTGCGTGTCGAGGCCGGTCAGCTCGATCGCGTCGGCGGCGGCGAGGCGCTGCGCGCCGTCCCTGACGGTGACGCCGTTGATCGCCATTCGCCCGCGCACCCGGGGGGAGCCGGCGCCGACGTCCACGGTGAGGTCGGTCTCGGCGGTTCCGGTGAAGACCAGCGGCAGCGAGAAGTACGGCGCCCAGAACCCCAGATCGACCCGGCTGATGCGCGCGCGCAGCTCGGCGCCGGCCGGCGCGGGCCGCGCGCGGCCCTGGACGTCCAGCGCGCCGCCGCCGGGCAGCGCGGCGGTCGCGGTGATCTGCGCCGGCTGCGCGCCCGAGGCATCGATGCCGTCGGCGACCACCTTGAGCCGGTCGATCTGGAAGCGATTGGACCTGCCGGGCCGCGGGTCGAACACGGTGGCCCGTCCGGTCATCTCGATGCGCCCGAGCGGGCGGCCCTCCGGCGAGCGGCGGCTCGTCAGATCGAACACGAGCGCGGGCACCGTGACGAGGGAGGCGTCGACGCCCCGGCGGCGGACCACGATGTCGTCGATGCGCGCCTGCCCGACGAGCGCCACCCCGCCCTGGGCGTCCCGGCTCGCGTCGACGGCGGCGCCGACCTTCGCCTTGTCGAGGACCACCGCGGTATCGGACGGCAGATAGAGATTGGCCAGGGTCGCGTCGACGTCGCGCAGCGTGATGCGGGCCCGCCCCTGTAGCGGCGTCAAGGCGATCCCGGAGGTCTCGATCGCCAGCGGCGCGCCCGCGACCGTGGCGGTGAGGCGGGCGGTTCCGAGCGGCTGCGGGGTCATCGTGGAGAGCGACGTCGCCTCGATCGTGAGGGCCTCCGCGCGCCAGGCGCGTGGCGGAGTCAGCGTGTGGTCCTCGAAGAGGATCGTCCCGCCGGTGAGTGCGAGCCGATCGACGGTGAAGGGCGCCGGCGGGCCCGTCGGCGGCGCCGGCCGCTCGAGCAGGTCGGAGATGTTGAGCACGCCGCGGCCGGTGCGCACGACGCGCAAGCGCGGCGCGGCGAGCGTGATCTCCCGGAGATGCACGCGGCCGCGCAGGAGGTCGCGGAGCCGGAAGCGGACGTCGAGGGTGTCGAGCTCGAGCAGCGGGGGGCCCGGCTCGCGGTCCGCGAGGCGGAATCCCGCCACGTGGATGCGCCGGCGGGGCACGTCGAGGTCGAACGCGGCCATCGTGACCTGACGGCCGGTCTGGGCCTCGATCTGCCGCGTGACCACCCAGCGCGCGATGCCGGGCAGGGCCAGCCAGAGCGCGGCCGTCGCCAGCACGAGGCCGACGAAGAGGACGACGGCGGTGGCGACCCAGACGCGGCGACCGGCCACGGCCTCAGTATGCCTTGGCCGGCGTCACCCGCCTACCGACTGGATCAGCGGAAGGCGGGGGCGATCTCCGCGATGAACCGGTCCAGGTCGCGCCGCAGCTCGGGCAGGGGACGGAACAGGGTCGGGATGAACACGGTGTCGACCTTCGCGGCCCGCAGCGCGGCCAGCGTCTCCCGGATCTGCTCGGGCGTGCCGGCCAGGCAGGTGTCGCGGGCGTCGGCGGCGTGCCGGCCCATGCGCGCGCCCAGCGTCTCGGCCAGCGCCTCGACATCGGCCTTCTTGTCGGTGATGAGCAGCGCCATGTTGGCCGAGCGGCGGATCGACTTGGGATCGCGGCCGACGGTCCCGCAGTGCTCGTCCAGGATGCGGCCCTTGTGGGCGAGCACCTTCGGCCCGCCCCAGACGTTCCAGTGATCGGCGTGCCGGGCGACGGTGAGCAGCGTCACCTTCTCGCCGCCGCCGCCGATCATCAATTCGGGATGCGGGCGCTGCACCGGCTTGGGCTGCAACGGCGCGTCGGACAGCGTGTAGTAGCGGCCCGTGAAGGTGCTGCGGTCCTCCGTCCAGAGCGCGCGCATCACCTGGCAGGCCTCGTCGAGCCGCTCGAGGCGCTCGCGCATGGTGTAGAAGGGGATGCCATAGGCCTCGTGCTCGTTCTCCTGCCAGCCCGCGCCCAGCCCGAGCAGCAGCCGGCCGTTCGAGATGATGTCCACCTGCGCGGCCATCTTGGCCACCACCGCGGGATGGCGATAGGTGTTGCCGAGCACGATGGTGCCGACCTGCATGCGCGGCACCAGCGCGGCCAGCGCGGTCAGCGTGCTCCAGCCCTCGAGCATCGCGCCCTCCCGCTCCTTCGTGTTCGGCATGAAGTGATCGGTGACGCAGGCCACGTCCCAGCGCGTCGCCTCCGCGTGCCGCCACAATTCGAGGACGCCGGGCCAGGTCTGGTTGCCCATGCTCGTGAACATGCCGAAGCGCATCGTGGTCTCCTAGTGCTCGGTCTGGGATTCGCGGGCCGGGCCGACGAGCGTGGCGCCGCCGTCCACCACCAGCACCTGGCCGGTGATGTAGCGGGCGTGGCCCGAGAGCAGGAAGCGGGCGGCCTGCCCGATGTCCCAGCCGGTGCCCTCGCGGGCCAGGACGGAGGCGCGTCGCCGCTGGTCGCGCGCTGCCGGGCTCATGCCGCGCGCGTAGACCATCGGGGTGTACACCGGGCCGGGGGCGATGCAGTTGACGCGGATGCCGTCGCGGCCGTGGTCCACCGCCATGGCCCGGCTGAGCGCGATCACCGCGCCCTTGGAGGCGGAGTAGGTGGTGAGGCCGCGCGGGCGCAGGGCCGAGATCGACGAGATGTTCACGATGGCTCCGCCCCTGGCGGTGCGGATCATCGCGGGGATCGCGGCCCTGGAGGCGAGGAACATGGTCTCGACGTTGACCTGCATCACCCGCCGCCAGGTCTCGGGCTTCTCCTCGACCACGCTGCCCTTGCTGCCGATGCCCACGTTGTTGACCAG
>DATFYA010000119.1 GCA_035315345.1 Candidatus Methylomirabilota bacterium | reverse complement strand
CCGGGCGTCGGCCTGGGCCTTGGCCAGCCGGGCGCGCGCCTGGACGTTGGCGTACAGCGGGATAGCGATAGCAGCGAGGATACCGATGATGGCCACGACGATCATCAACTCGATGAGCGTGAAGCCGCGCTGGCTGCCCAGCACCTTCCGATTCCAGAACCTGTTCATTGCGCTTCCTCCCTGATGCGTTTGGCCTTTCGGCCGAGTAGAGAAGTTTAATTGCGTCTGGGAGGGTCCAAGTGCAGGTTCGATGCCAGTGAGGCCTACTGGATTGGTGTCAGAAGGGTGACATCCATTCCAAGGTCACCCGGTGACTCTGAGAACCCTAACTACCTGGAAAAATGACCAATTCCATCAGTTTCGCCTTACTCGGAACCGATGTTCGCTCACCTGTCATGCCTCGGCCGTTATGACAGGCGTCGTTATCATCGCGCCGCGGAATGTCAGTCGTCACCGGGCGCACCACGCTTTGCGAGGCTGTGCTTTTGAAGCTTGTAGCGGAACTGGCGAAAGGTCATCCGCAGCAGATCGGCGGCCTTGGTCTGAACCCCGCCGGTGCGGTCGAGCGCCCGCTGCAGATATCGGCGCTCAAGGTCATCGAGGGTCGCCTCGAGGTCGAGGCCGTCTTCCGGGATGTCCATCATCTCGGGCCCTCGTGTGGGCCGTTCGCGCCGAACCGATTCGGGCAGGGCCTCCGCGCCCAGCATGTCACCACCGCCCAGGACGATCGCCCGCTCCAGCACGTTCTCGAGCTCGCGGATATTGCCGGGCCAGTGATAGCGCTCCAGGACCGCCAGCGCCTCCGGAGTGACGCCCTTGACGTCCTTGCTGAGATCTTTGCTGAACTTCTGTAGGAAGTGCGCGATGAGCAGCGGGATGTCCTCGCGGCGCTCCCGGAGGGGCGGTAGGTGGATCGGGAGCACATTAAGGCGATAGAACAGATCCTCGCGCATGATCCCGTCTCGAACCGCGGTCTCCAGATCGCGATTGGACGCGGCGATGAGCCGGACGTCCGTCTTGACGTCACGGGTATCACCGACGCGCCGGATCTCGCGCACCTGGATGGCGCGCAGCAGCTTCACCTGCAGCAAGGCGGGGATCTCGGTGATCTCGTCGAGGAAGAGCGTGCCCCCCTCGGCGGCCGAGAAGAGGCCGACCTTGTTGGCCACCGCGCCGGTGAAGGCCCCCTTTACGTGGCCGAACAGCTCGGATTCCATCAATCCTTCCGGGATCGCGCCACAGTTCACCGAGACGAATGGCTTATCGCGCCGGTGACTGTTGAAGTGAATCGCCCGCGCCACCAGCTCCTTGCCGGTGCCGCTCTCTCCCGTGATCATGACGGTCGAGGGACTGTCCGCGATCTTGCGGATGGTGTCGAACATCTCCACCATTCGCGCGCTCTTGCCGATGATGTTCTCGAAGCGATGCTGCGTCTCGAGCTGCTTTCGCAGGTACTGGTTCTCGGCGCGCAGCTGCTTCCGCTCGAGCGCGTTCTTGATGATGAGGTTGACTTCGTCGAGCTTGAACGGCTTCGTGATGTAGTCGTAGGCTCCCAGCTTCATGGCCTCTACCGCGGTCTCGGTCGAGGCCATCGCGGTAACCATGACGACTGCGGTATCCGGGGAAAGGTCCTTGGCGGATCGGAGGACCTGAAGCCCATCCACCTTCGGCATGCGCAAGTCGGTGATGATCGCATCGAAGGACTCGCGGCGTATCGCCTCGACGGCGGCCGCGCCCCCTTCGGCTAGGGTCACGTCGTAGCCCGCCTTCTGCAGGGTGATGGCCAGCAAGTCCCGCATGCTCTTCTCGTCGTCCACCACCAGAACCCGTGCCTCGCTCATGTCTGCCTCGTCTCGCGGGACCGGCGTTCGGCCCTCTGCGTCTGCGTGTGCTGACGTTTGCGTCTCGTGATGCGGCCGCTCATCCCTGGGTCGCCCCGTCGGGCGACGGCAAGATCAGAATGAACGTGGTGCCGTCGCCCACCCGGCTGCGAACCTCGATGGAGCCGCCGTGCTCCTCCACCACCCGATAGACTAGCGCGAGACCGATTCCACTTCCTTCAGGTTTGGTCGAGAAGAATGGCTCGAAGATGTGCGGCAGGTCGCTGTCCGAGATGCCCTGGCCGGTGTCCGCGATACAGATCTGGAGACGGCCTCCGCGCTCGCGAAGGGAACGGGCACTGACCCGCAGTTCACCGCCTTCCGGCATCGCCTGCACCGCGTTCAGGCAGAGGTTCCACACGGCCTGGCGAAGGCGCTGAGGATCGGCTCGGGTGGGCAGGGTGTCGCCGTATTCGCGGACCACCTTCAGACTCGCGGGGAGGGTGCGGTGCTCGATCAGGAGCAGGACCTCGTCGAGAATCTCGGCCATGTTGATCTCGAGCGGCACCATCGGTGCCGGCCGAGCGTACTCGAGGAAATCGCCGACGATCTGATTGAGCCGGGCCGACTCCCGCAGGACGATCTCCACCAGCTGGCCACGAGTATGATCCGGCGGCAGGTCGCGGGCCAGGGCTTCCACCGCTCCGGAGATGGAAGCGAGCGGATTCCGGATCTCGTGAGCCATGTTGGCGGAGAGCCGGCCGACCGCGGCCAGCCGATCCGACTGCCGCACCCGCTGCTCCATCAGCTTGATGCTGGAGAGATCCTGGCAGACGCCGATGAGTCCGGCCACGTCGCCGGTGCCCGATCGAAGCGAACGGAACGAGATGCCCACGGGCACCTCGTGTCCGTCTCGCCGGCGCAGAGGGAACTCGTACCGAGGTGCCGGCTCGGTACCCTCGGACACCGCGCGACGAGCCTCCTCCAGATTGACGCCGCGGCCGAAGATGGCCTCCCACGGCTGGTCCACCGCCTCGGCGGCCCGTATTCCGGTGATGGATTCGGCCGCGCGGTTGAACGCGGTGACTCGTCCCGCCGGATCCACCGCGACCAGGCCGGATCCGACCGATTCGAAGATCAAGTCACGGAAGGCCTGGAGATCCGACAGATGCTTTCGCTGGTTCTCCATGTCCTGGTGCAGCTCGTGATACTGCCCGGCGAGGGCCCCGGCCAGCACCGCGACGACCAGGAGCACGCCGGCGTTCATGAAAACGGTCAGAATCTCGACGGTGGTGTTCTCCCCCGGAATCCCGATGTCCAGGACCGGCAGGATCGTGCGCCCGAGCACCGGCAAGACGTACAGGAGACTGCAGATCACTGCGACCACCAGGCCGCCGGCGCGTGACAGTACCAGGCAGGACCCCACCACCAGCACGACGTACAAGGGAATGAACACGGACCGCGGTCCACCGCTTGCGGTCACGATGCCGGTGATGAGCAGCGCGTCCAGGCTGAACTGGAACCAGGCGATCCGGTCCGGACGGATGCCGCGGCGGTCGGCCAGGGGAAGCACGAGGCCGGCCGCTGCGACACCCAGCACCATGATCGCGAAGGGGCCAAAGGCGTAGGGAAACGCGTCAGTGATCCGGAGCAGCGCTCCGACCGCCAGGACGATGACGGCCGTGAGCAGCCGCGCCCGGTTCAGCCCCCAGAGGGACGACCGGAGCGTCTGCGACTTGGGCAACCTCGCTCTCGGGCTACTTGACCAGCGTGACCAGTTTGAAGATCGGCAGATACATGGCCACGACGAGGCCGCCGACGACCACGCCGAGGAACACGATCATGATCGGCTCCAGCAAGGAGGTGAGCGTGCTCACCGCGGTGTCGACCTCATCGTCGTAAAAGTCGGCGATCTTGCTCAACATGGCATCGAGCGCACCGGTCTGCTCACCGACCGAGATCATCTGGGTGACCATCGGGGGAAATACCCCGGAGCTCCGTAGCGGCTCCGCGAGGGTCTTACCTTCGGTGACCGCGGCGCGGCACTGCAGGACCGCCTTCTCGACGACCTTGTTCCCCGCCGTTCGAGCGGTGATGCGAAGACCATCGAGGATCGGCACGCCCGACTGCACCAGGGTGCCCAGGGTGCGGGTGAACCGAGCGACCGCGACCTTGCGAACCAGCGTGCCGAAGACCGGAAGCTTCAGCATGAGAGCATCGATGGTCGCCCGCCCGTTCTCCGTTCGATAGTAGGAGCGGAAGGCCAGGATGCAGCCGATCATGCCCGCGATGATGAGGAGGATATAGGTGCGAACGAACGTCGAGAGCCAGAGGACGACCTTGGTGGGAAGTGGGAGATCGGCGCCGAGGTCCTGGAACATCTGGGCAAACGTCGGGATCACGAAGGTCAGCATGAAGATGACCACCATGACCGCGACCCCGATGATGGCGGCCGGATACACCATCGCCGCCTTGACCTTGCGCTTCAGAGCCGCCGCCTTCTCGATGTAGGCGGCGAGACGCTGCAGGACCACGTCGAGGATACCGCCCGCCTCGCCGACCTCGACGAGGTTGGTGAACAGATCATCGAACGTTCGCGGATGGCGTCGGAGAGCGTCCGCCAGCGTGGATCCCGCCTCCACCTGGCGGGCGACCTGTCCGGTCACCCCCCTCAGGGTCTTGGATTCACTCTGCTCGGCGAGAATGTTCAGGCACTGCACGAGCGGAAGACCCGCGTCGATCATGGTGGAGAACTGGCGGGTGAAGATCGCCATCTCCTTGTCCTTGACCTTGCCCCCGAACTTGAAGGCGATCTTCGGGGCGGACTTCTCCGAGATCTTGGTGACGAGAATGGCGCGTCGGCGCAGCTCCCCGACTGCGGCGGAGCGGTCGGACGCCTCGATCTCACCGTTCTGCACGCCACTCGCGGTGCGACCTTGATAGACGAAGACAGCCATCGCGTGAGCCTCCTCGGTGGTCTACCGTCTGCCGAATGGAGAGCTGCCGGCGCCCGCCGCGGCGGCCGGCGCCCCGGACGCCACCCCCGCGGAACCGAGCAGACCCGCCAGCTCCTCGGGCAGCGTGCTGCGGTTCAGCGCCTCTTCTCGGGAGATGCGGCGCTTCTGTACGAGCTCGGCGAGCGACTGATTCATGGTCTGCATGCCGAACTTCTGCCCAGCCTGCATCGCGGAATAGATCTGATGGATCTTCTCCTCGCGGATGAGGTTCCGGATGGCCGGCGTCGCGACCATGATCTCGAGCGACATGGCTCGACCGCGCCCGTCCGCGGTTGGAATCAGCTGCTGAGAGAGCACCCCTTCCAGGACCAGCGAGAGCTGCGCCCGTACCTGAGCCTGCTGGCTCGTGGGGAACACGTCGATGATCCGGTTGATGGTCTGGGCGCAGGAGTTCGTATGCAGCGTGCCCAGGGTCAGGTGACCGGTCTCCGCGATGGTCAGCGCCGCCGAGATCGTCTCGAGATCGCGCATCTCACCGACCAGCACCACGTCCGGATCCTCTCGAAGGATGGACTTCAGCGCGTTCTTGAACGAGTGGGTGTCCGAGAATACCTCGCGCTGGTTCACCATGCACTTCTTGTGCTGATGGACGAACTCGATGGGATCCTCGATCGTGATGATGTGCTCCGCCCGCTCGGAGTTGACCTTGTCGACCATCGCGGCCAGAGTGGTCGACTTGCCGGAGCCGGTCGGGCCGGTCACGAGGATCAACCCCTTCGGGCGATCGGCCATTTGCTCCACGATGGCGGGCAGCCCCAGCTCGTCGAAGCCGCGAATCTTGACGGGGATGACGCGAATCGCGCACGCGACTGCCCCTCGTTGCCGATACACGTTGCACCGGAAGCGGGCCAATCCCTGAATGCCGAACGAGAGGTCCAGCTCGTTCTCTTCCTCGAACTTTTGCTTCTGACCTTCATTCAGCACGCTGTACGCCAGGCGCTGCGTGTCCGTCGGCGTCAGCATCTCGAACTGAGAGAGCGCCGTGAGCTTGCCGTGCAGCCGGATCTGCGGATGCGTCCCGGTGGTGATGTGCAGGTCGGAGGCCCCACGTTCGATCATCAAGGTCAGCAGGTCGTGCATCGTCGCGGCCATTGGTAGCCTTGAGCCTCCTTTAAGGCTTGAGAGAAGGGTTGCCCCTAGTGCCCCTCAAACCCGCATGCAACCCGCGTTCCAGCTTGCCGGATCCCGATGATACTCGTCGGGACCGGCCCGACCATGCCTCGACGGGACGGCTCCGCTAGGAGAGACAGCACATTGTAGCCCACGGGCGATTCTGGAACCGTGTATTGGGCAGGACGATGTCGCCGGCTGGCGTCAGCCTGAGGCGGCCGGAAGTCCTCGTTTCCGAAGGAGCCAGCCGAGGTTTGGAGCTAGCGGATGCCCCCCAGGCGCTTCAGGACTTCGCTGAAAGCCTTCTGGGCCTGGTCCTCATAGAGGACGAACAGCACCTTCTCGAGGCTCGAATTGCCCTTCTTCACGTGATCGACCACGGTGGCCATCATGGCATCGGCACACTGGGCGGCGGGTACCCCCCCCGCGCCACTGCCCAAGGCGGGAAATGCGAGTGACGAAAGCTTGTGCTTCTCGGCGATCGCCAGGCTGGCGCGCGTGGCGGCAGTGATCTTGTCCGGATCGGTCTTGAGGTCTTTTCCCATGGTGACGGCATGGATGATGTGGGTCGCCGGCAAGTTTCCCGCCACGGTCAGCACCGCTTCGCCGATCTCGATAGGCCCCTGCCGCAGGGCGTCTTCCTCGATGACGAAGCCCCCTTTGCGCTTCAGGGCCCCGGCGACCCCGGTGCCCATCCACAGCTCGGCATTGGCGGCGTTCACCACGGCGTCGACCTCGGCGTCGGTGATGTCTCCGCGCTCCACCACGACCGTCGTCTTACCGATCTTGCACTTCATGGCCGTGAGCCTTCCCGCGCCTTGACGGCTTCCCACGCCCGATCCAAATCCTCCGCGGATGCCTCCGTGACCGTCCGGCCCCCGGCCTTCATCTCCGCCTCCACTTTCCCGAATCGTCGGGTGAACTTCTCGGTCGCCCGCCGCAGGCAATCCTCTGCATTCATGCCTCGCAGGCGTGCCACGTTGACCATCGAGAACAACACGTCGCCGAATTCGTCCTCGACGCGCACGGCGTCGTCCCGGCCCATCGCTTCGCGCAGCTCGCCCATCTCTTCCTCGACCTTGGCCCATGCATCTTGCCAGCGCGACCAGTCGAAGCCGACGCTCGATGCCTTGCCTTGCAGCCGCTGCGCTCGGAGCAGCGCGGGAAGCGAAGGCGGTACGCCATCGAGGCTTGACCCCGGGCGCGGACTGTCGCCGGCTTCATCGCGTTTGATGCGCTCCCATTGCACCAGAGCAGCCTCCGCGTCTGCGACCACCGAGTCCCCGAAGACGTGGGGGTGGCGCCGGATCATCTTGGCGCACAGCTCCGCGATCACGTCGTCCATCGTGAATTCACCCGCCTCTGCGCCCAGCTGGCTGTGAAACACGACCTGGAAGAGGAGGTCGCCGAGCTCTTCGACCAGATGGTCGCGCGACTCCTCCTCGATGGCCTGGACCACCTCGTAGGCTTCCTCTATGAGGTAGGGCTTGAGCGAGGCACGGGTTTGCTCGCGGTCCCACGGACAGCCACCTTCGCCCCGGAGACGAGCCATCAGTGCGAGGAGGGAAACGAAACGCGTGCCGGCGGCGTCACCCATGGGACGATTCGTGAGTCGCACGGGCATTATACACAACCCCCATACTCGCTTGAAGGGTCTGACCCTGCGTGCTAACCTGCCGTCCATTCAGGCGGTTGGCACTGGTGAGTGAGGAAGAACCCTTCAAGGTGACGGACCGACGTCACCGAGTGGAGTCCTCGGCGGGGTCGCCGGTGGGCGTCGGAACGCCCACCGGCCGCCGCGCCGAGACTGCCGGCTCTGGTCCAGGGCCCAGCGATCTCGGCGGTCTCTTCATGATGTTCGCGAGCTCAGCGTTGGTGAGCCTTGGACTCGCGCCCGATCCCCAGACCAATGAGTCTCGTCGGGACTTGGCGCGGGCGCAGGCTGCCATCGACATGTTGCTGATGCTCCGGGAGAAGACCAACGGGAACCGGACGACGGAGGAGAGCCAGCTTCTCGACGGCATCCTGTATGACTTGCAGATGCGGTTTGTGAGCACGTTCCGTGAGGCTCCGGCCTCCCCCTGAACAAGCGCCGCAAACAGGCTCACTCCCGGCTCATAATATAACTATCTGATTTTATTTAATAAGGTGAGTATTTCGGCAACTGCTTGACACCAGTACACTCAGCATATATAAGTCATTCAGACTCAGGTTAGGGGCGGTGCCCCGTATATAACAAGCCCGTAGAACAGGAGGAGGAGCTTCAATGGCTCTAATCAGATTTCGCCCGTTCTCGAACGATCTGCCGCTCAGCGACATCCAGTCCCAGATGAATCGCTTGTTCGACAATTTCCTGGGACAGCCGGCTTCCCCCGAGGTCGGCGAGCGCGTGTGGGCTCCGGCCGCGGACATGTATGAGACGAAGAACGAGGTCGTGGTCCGTGCGGAGCTGCCGGGCATCACCGACAAGGACATTCACGTCTCAGTGACCGGCGATCTGCTCACGATCCAGGGTGAGCGTCGGGGAGAGAACGACGTTCAGGACGCGAGCCACTATCGTCGGGAGCGCTGGTTCGGAAAGTTCGTGCGAACGTTCTCGCTTCCGATGCCCGTCGAGAGCAGCCAGATCAAGGCCACGTACCGCGACGGCGTGCTGACCGTGACGCTTCCCAAGTCCGAAGAGATCAAGGCAAAGGAGATCAAGGTCGAGGCCGTCTAGCGACGTCCAGCACGAGATGGTGCCGGCGGGTTCGGCCGTAATCGGTCGGAGCCGCCGGCACCCTGACGGTGTTCCAGACATTCAGACAGGAGAGAACACGACATGGCGAAGGTGATTGGCATTGACCTCGGTACGACGAACTCGGTGGTGGCGGTGGTGGAGGGTGGAGATCCGACCGTCGTTGCCAACCAGGAAGGAAGCCGCCTGACTCCTTCGGTGGTGGCATTCACGAAGGAGGGTGACACGCTGGTCGGGCAGGTGGCGAAGCGTCAGGCCATCACCAACCCCGAGAACACGATCTTCTCGATCAAGCGCTTCATGGGTCGGCGGTACGACGAGGTGATGAGCGAGATCAAGCTCGTGCCGTACAAGGTCTTGAAGGCCGACAACGGTGACGCGCGCGTGGAGAGCCGGGGCAAGGTGTATTCCCCGCCCGAGATCTCGGCGCTCGTACTCCGCAAGCTGAAGGAGGCCGCGGAGGCCTATCTGGGGGAGAAGGTCACCCAGGCGGTGATCACGGTTCCCGCCTACTTCAACGACAGCCAGCGCCAGGCCACCAAGGACGCCGGCGCGATCGCGGGCCTCGACGTGCTTCGCATCGTCAACGAGCCCACCGCCGCCGCCCTCGCGTACGGCCTCGACAAGAAGAAGGACGAGACGGTCGCGGTGTACGACCTTGGCGGCGGCACCTTCGACATCTCGGTGCTGGAGATCGGCGAGGGAGTGGTCGAGGTGAAGGCGACCAACGGCGACACCCACCTCGGCGGTGACGACTTCGACCAGCGGGTCATGGACTGGATCGCCGAGGAGTTCAAGAAGGAGAACGGCATCGATCTGCGCAAGGATCGCATGGCCCTCCAGCGGCTGAAGGAGGCCGCCGAGAAGGCGAAGTGCGAGTTGTCCACCACGGTTCAGACCGAGATCAACCTGCCGTTCATCACCGCGGACGCGACCGGCCCGAAGCACCTGGTCCTCACCCTGACCCGCGCCAAGCTCGAGTCGCTGGTGGCGGATCTCATCGAGCGGAGCCTGACCCCGTGCCGCGAGGCCATGCGTCAGGCCGGGGTGAACCCCGGGGACATCGACGAGGTCATCCTGGTGGGCGGCCAGACCCGGATGCCGAAGGTCCAGGAGGAGGTCAAGAAGCTCTTCGGCAAGGAGCCGAACCGGACCGTCAACCCCGACGAGGTCGTGGCGGTCGGCGCGGCGGTGCAAGCGGCGGTGCTCACCGGCGAGGTCAAGGATCTCCTGCTCCTCGACGTGACGCCGCTCTCTCTCGGTATCGAGACGCTGGGCGGCGTGATGACCCGGCTGATCGACGCCAACACGACGATCCCGACCAAGAAGGCCGAGACGTTCACGACCGCCGCGGACAGCCAGCCTTCCGTGGAGGTGCACGTGCTCCAGGGCGAGCGGCCGATGGCGCGCGACAACCGGACGCTCGGTCGATTCCACCTGGACGGCATTCCATCGGCGCCGCGAGGCGTGCCGCAGATCGAGGTCACGTTCGACATCGACGCGAACGGTATCCTCAACGTGTCGGCGCGAGACAAGGCGACCGGGAAGCAGCAGAACATCACGATCACAGCCTCGTCCGGCCTCAGCAAGGACGAGATCGAGCGCATGAAGAAGGAGGCGGAGGCCCACGCGGCCGACGACGCGCGGCAGCGCGAGAGCATCGAAGTCAAGAATCTCGGCGACTCGACCGTCTACAACACCGAGAAGATGCTCCGCGACCATGGTGACAAGGTGCCGGCGGCGGACAAGCAGGCGACCGAGACCGCCCTGGGCGAGCTTCGCGAGGCGCTCAAGACCGACGATCTGGATCGGATCAAGAAGGCACAAGAGGCGGTGACTCAGGCATCGCACAAACTGGCCGAGGCGATGTATCGCGACGCCCAGGCCCAGGCGCAGCCGGGAGCGGCGGGAGCTTCGCAGTCCGGAGCTCCGTCCGGCAGTGGAGACGGCAACGCGGCCCCGAAGGGAGACGTCGTGGATGCCGAGTTCGAGGATCTCGGGGAGAAGAAGTAGCCGCGACCGCGGCGGGAGAGCGCGGGGTCGCGTGATGCGACGCGGCCCCGCGCGTGACCATGCGTGACTACTATGCAGTGCTCGGGGTGGAGGCGGGCGCGACGGCGATCCAGATCCGTCGAGCCTATCAGCGTCTCGCCCGGCGGTATTCCCCGGACGTCAACTTCTGGGATCACGGCGCTCGCGCCGTGTTCGAGGAGATCGTCCACGCGTACCGCATTCTGAGCGATCCCACCGCCCGTACCGTCTACGATCGACAGGGCGCCCCGGTTGTGCGGGACCGCGCGACCTCCGCGGGGGCCACTCGGGGCGGACGGCGAGGCGACGATCTGCATGTTCCCGTGGAGCTCTCGTTTCAGCAGGCCGTCACCGGCGTCGAGGTGTCCGTGCCCGTCGACCGGCTGTCGCCGTGCGAGGCCTGCGACGCCAGTGGCGCCGAGCCCGGCGCCGAGCCGGCGCCCTGTGCTCACTGCGGCGGACTCGGTACGATTTGGCGCGAGACATCGAGGGAAGCGTGCCCGGCGTGTGACGGAGCGGGCACCCGCGTGGCCGAGCCGTGCTCGGCCTGCCGTGGACGGGGTGTGGCGCCCGGACGCACTTCTTTGCACGTCGTGCTGCCGCCCGGTATGGACACGGGCAGCCAGCTCCGGATTCCCGATGAAGGGCACTCGGGCCCCTTCGGGGGTCCCCGGGGCGACCTGGTTGTGATCGCCCGGGTGCACGCCGATCCGCGTTACACGCGGAAGGGCGACAACCTCTATTGCGAGGTCCCGCTTTCGATGGCCGAAGCAGTCCTCGGCTGTCGAATCCGCGTCCGGGGGGTGGACGGTCTCATCGACCTCGTGATCCCGCCCGGCACGCAGGGAGGGCAGACCTTTCGGATCCGCGGCCGGGGGGTACGCCGGCTGGCTGCAGATGGCTTTGGGGATCTGTACGTCACCACGCGGGTCCAGATCCCGCGCGGTCTCGATCCGCGGACGCAGGAGATGTTCCGGGAGCTCGCTCGGCTCCTGCCCGCCCGCACCGAGACCGACAACGTGGGGAGCGCGCGCGAATGACGGACCGGAGCCGTCCTCTGTACATGATCGGTGTGGTCGCCGAGATGGTGAAGATCCACCCGCAGACCCTCCGCATGTACGAGAAGAAGGGGCTGATCCGGCCGAGCCGCACCGAGGGAAAGACCCGGATGTATTCGGCCGAGGACGTCGAGGAGATCGCGCGCGTCACCCGGCTGGCCCGCGACCTGGGGGTGAATCTGGCCGGCATCGAGATCATCCTAAAGATGAGACGTCGGATGCTCGACATGCAGGCGCAGATCGAGGAGTTGACCAACCACGTGCGGAGCGACATGACGCAGTCACGTGACGACGCTCAGCGGGGGAGAAGCGAGGCGCTCGTCCGAGCCGCGGCCAGTCAGCTGTCGCCCGTTGATCTGTTCTGAAAGGAAAGGACGACCAGACCATGGCAGACGACAAGGTGTCCACGGGAAGCGCGAGCCCGCTCGGCGCTGGCGCTCCGGCTCCAGAGCAGGTACCCATCCTGCCGTTGCGTGACACCGTGCTCTTCCCGCAGTCCGCGTTGCCGCTCGGGGCGGGACGCGAGTCCTCCGTCCGCCTTCTCGACGACGTGGTCCGCGGCGACCGCTTGATCGGCGTATTCACCCAGCGCGATGCGAGCACCGAGGAGCCGCAGGAGGCGGACCTCCATCGCACCGGAACCCTGGCCACCGTGCACAAGGTGCTGAAGCAGCCTGACGGTACGGTGCGCCTGGTCGTCCAGGGCTTGCACCGGATCCGCATCACCGAGATCGCCCAGGTGCGCCCCTATCTGGTGGCGCGCATCGCCGCGGTGCCCGACGTACCAACGTCGGCGGGAGATCTGGAAGTCGAGGCGTTGGCCCGAAACGCGGGCAATCTGTTCCGTCAGGTGGTCGAGCTATCGCCGATGCTGCCGGACGAGCTCGCCTCCGTGGTGCAGAACGTGACCCAGCCAGACCGGCTCGCCGATCTCATCGCGGCCACGCTGCCTACCTTGAACACCGAGGGGAAGCAGGCGCTGCTGGAGACGACGGACGTCAAGGCGCGCCTGGCGCGGCTCGTGGCGGTGCTCACGAAGGAGGCCGAGGTCCTGGCGCTCGGTTCCAAGATCCAGTCACAGGTCGAGTCCGAGGTGGGCAAGAGCCAGCGCGAGTACTACCTGCGCGAGCAGATGAAGGCCATCCAGAAGGAGCTCGGCCAGACGGACGAGCGCGCGCAGGAGTTGGACGACCTGCGGGCCAAGATCGAGGCGGCCGGAATGACCGAGGAGGCCCAGAAGGAGGCCTTCCGGGAGCTCGACCGTCTCAGCAAGATGCCCCCGGCGGCCGCGGAGTACACGGTCGCCCGAACGTATCTGGACTGGCTGCTGGCGTTGCCGTGGAACAAGCAGACCACCGACAATCTGGACCTCGCGGAGGCGCGTCGGGTGCTGGACGAAGACCACTCCGGCCTGGAGAAGGTGAAGGACCGGATCCTCGAGTACCTGGCCGTCAAGAGCATGCGGCCGGCCGGGAAGGATCCGATCCTGTGTTTCGTCGGCCCTCCGGGTGTCGGCAAGACGTCGCTCGGCCGTTCGATCGCGCGGGCGCTCGGCCGCAAGTTCCACCGGATCTCGCTCGGCGGCATGCGGGACGAGGCGGAGATCCGCGGGCATCGTCGCACCTACATCGGGGCGCTACCGGGCCAGATCATCCAGGGGCTGCGGCGGGCCGAGTCCAAGAACGCGGTGTTCATGCTGGACGAGATCGACAAGCTCGGCATGGACTTCCGCGGCGACCCGGCCTCCGCGCTGCTGGAAGTGCTCGATCCCGAGCAGAACGTCGCCTTCCGGGACCACTACGTCGACGTGGCGTTCGACCTGTCGAAGATCCTGTTCATCACGACGGCCAACCTGCTCGACACCGTGCCGCCTCCGCTGCGCGATCGTATGGAGATCATCGAGCTCGCCGGCTACACGGAAGAGGAGAAGGTGCGGATTGCCCGCAGCCATCTGGTTCCGAAGCAGGTCGCGGACCATGGCCTGATCGAGAGTGATCACATCCGCTGGACGGACGGCGCCCTGCGCCTGCTCGTCCGCGGCTACACCCGCGAAGCGGGCCTGCGGAACCTCGAGCGGGAGATCGCGGCGGTGACTCGGAAAGTGGCCAAGCGTCGCGTCGAAGGGCAGCACGAGCCGGTCGAGGTGACCGAAGCCCTCGTCGGTGAGCTGCTCGGCTCGCCGCGGTACATGCACGAGGAGCTGGAGGAGCGGACTCGTATCCCGGGCGTTGCGGTCGGCATGTCGTGGACGCCGACCGGCGGCGAGATCCTCTTCATCGAGGCGACCCGGATGAAGGGCAGCAAGACACTGACGCTTACCGGGCAGCTGGGCGACGTCATGAAGGAATCCGCCCAGACGGCGCTGTCCTGGGCGCGCTCCCACGCCTCCGAGCTGGGCGTGCGCTCGGACTACTGGGAAACCTCCGACATCCACGTGCACGTCCCGGCGGGTGCCATCCCGAAGGACGGGCCTTCGGCCGGTGTCACCATGGTGACGGCACTGGTTTCCCTGATGACTCAGCGTCCCGTGAGATCGGACCTCGCGATGACGGGCGAGGTGACGCTCTCCGGCCGTGTGCTGCCGGTCGGCGGCATCAAGGAGAAGGTGCTCGGTGCCCGACGGGCGGGGGTCAAGGTGATCATCTTGCCGAAAAGGAACGAGAAAAACCTCATCGAGGACGTGCCGGCGCAGGTTCGCGAGGGGATGACCTTCCACCTCGTGGATACGCTGGATCAGGTGCTGAATCTGGCTCTCGAAGAGCCGATTCCGAAGGACAACCGGATTCGGGAAGCTCTGCTTCAGGCCCGCAACTAGCCGGAAACGTTAAAAGCACAAGCCGAGAGGCCGCCGAGCTCCAGCGGCCTCTCGGTATTTTCGTCCTCTCTGGCACGGCTCTTGGACCGTCTGCCCCCGTGCAGACCATGGGCGTGGTGGCGCTGGCGGGATTTCTCGCAACAGTGGTAGGCACTTCCTGCGCACAGGCGGACTCCTATCGGATGGTCGAGACCGACGGCGTCGTCCATCTTACGAACGCGCCAACCGACCCTCGTTATCGAGGCCTCCCCGGCAGCTCCGGCACCGCTACCGGATGGCTGCGCATGTCCGAGACGGCCCGTGGGCAATATGCCAGTGAGATCCGCGAGATCTCGTCACGCCACGGGGTCGACGCGACGCTGGTGGAATCCGTGATTCGGGCGGAGTCGGCCTTCAATCCGACCGCGGTATCCCGCAGCGGCGCCCGAGGGCTGATGCAGCTGATGCCGAAGACCGCGCTGGCCCTCGGCGTGCGCGATTCCTTCAACCCGCGCGAGAACATCGAGGGCGGCGTGCGCCACCTCCGCTATCTGCTGGACCGGTACCCCGGCAACGTGGCCCTGGCCGTCGCCGCCTACAACGCGGGCGAGGGGGCCGTGGACTTGCACCGCGGGATTCCGCCGTATGCGGAGACGCAGCAGTACGTTCAGCGTGTGCTCCACGGCAGCGGCGGCGCAGCCTGGACGAGCCGAGGCGCCCTCCCTCGCTCGGTGTATCGCTACAGCGGGCCGAACGGCTCGGTGACCTACAGCAACCTTCCCCCCGGCAGCCGGCTGACCGTCGCTCGCTAGCTCCAGACCACCTGCCGCCGAGCCGTCGCGTATCGTATGCTCCGCCCCAGGGAGGAGTCCATGCGCACGCTCACCGCACCGATCCTGTTCGTCTCGCTCGTCATCGCCGCCCCCGCGCCGGCCCAGCACGCGCCGCACGCGGGTCACCAGGGCCCGCCGGGCGTCTCGGGGCACGAGGAAGCCCAGCGCTGCATCGAGAGCTTCGATCGAGTGGTCGCCGATGGTCGGGGCTTCGGGATGGCCTTCACCGCCGATCGTCGTGGCTACCCCGGCCCACTGCACGTGCTCGAGCTCGGGGACGCCCTCGGTCTCACCGCCACGCAGACCGCGCAGCTGCGGGCGCTGGAGGGCGCGATGTTCGCGGAATCGCGTCCCCGGTCCGCGGCTCTCCTGGCCGCCGAGCGACGGCTGGACATGCTGTTCGACGGGGGTCGGGCCGCCGAGGCCGATCTCGCCCCGCTCGTCGCGGAGGTGGAGCGGCTTCGTAGCGCGGTACGGCTGGTGCACCTGCGCTACCACCTGAAGACGCGAGATCTGCTCACCGAGCCGCAGCGGCTCGTCTATCACGAGCGTCGCTGGGGAGGCGGTGACGCCAGCCGCTAGGCTAGCCGGGAACGCGCCAGACCAGCTCGAGGAAGCGGTCGAGCAGGCCGTCCTTGACGAATACCAGGGCGGCCTCGCGCGTGCCCCGCTGGTCCATTCCCCACAGTGCGGCTCGCTTGCCCGAGTCCTGGTCCATCTGGATGAAGACCTGTTGATCTCGGGTGAAGGCCAGCGGCAGATCCTCGTAGATCTGGGCGGCGAAGGCATTGACCGCGGGACCGCCGATGGCGATGGCCGGGAACATGTCCGCCATCTCCTGGTTCAGCATCCACATGTCCGTCACCACCACCGCGCTCCGGTTCTCGACTCCCGCGCTGCGTGAATTGATCGAATCCTTCAGCTCGTAGGCGACGGGCCGATCCTCCTCTTCCGGAAGGATGCCGTAGCCGACCACGAGCAGGACGGTGGAACGGACGTCGAAGTACCGGTGCATCACCGAATGAGCCGCGCCAGCTCCCGGAAGTCGTCGGAATCGGCCTGGCGCAGCAGCTGGAAGAGCGCGGTCTCGGCGGTGGTGACCACCGCTCCCGCCTGCCGAAGATAGGCCATGGCCAGGCGCCAGTTGGCCTGGGTCCGCGAGGTCACCGCGTCCGCGACGACCTGCACCCCGTAGCCGGCAGCGAGGAGATCGAGGGCCGACATCAGCACGCACACGTGCGCCTCGATGCCGCCGAGGATCACCTGCCGGGCACCGGTCGCCGAGAGCCGGTTGCGGAAGGTGTCCACTCCCCAGCAGGAGAAAGCCACCTTCTCGATGGGCTCCAGGCCCGTGGGCAACGTTTCCTTCAATTCCTGCAACGTATGCCCGAGCCCTTTCGGGTACTGCTCGGTGACCAGCATCGGAACGCTCAGCCGCCGGGCCGCCGCGGCCAGGACCTTCAGGTTCCGCATCACCTCCTCGCGATGATCGGCGTCCATGGCCGGGAACAGCCGCTCCTGCACGTCGATCATGACGATCGCGGCGTGCTCGCGGGCGATCGCCATGGGATGGGTGGGGCTGCCGGGCTGGCTCATCGGGACCTCCGGAGGGTGAGATTCGAAAACCGCCGTCATCGTCTCAACATCCGCCGGCGTTGGCAAGTCCGCGGGCCTCCGCCTCCAAGGCGCGCGCGCTCGACATTTGGGTTCGATGCGGCGTGAAACATGCCGCGTGCGACTGCGCTAAGCTCCAGATCATGAGCGAACCGGACATCGCCTTCGTCGCCGGTCTACTGGCCGACTCATCACGCGCGGCGATGTGCATGGCTCTGGCCGGCGGGGAGGCGCGGCCGGCCGGCGAGCTCGCCGCCCGGGCCGGCGTCTCCGCCCAGACCGCGAGCAACCATCTGGCCAAGCTGATCGCCGGCCGCATCCTCCGTGTCGAGCAGCAGGGACGCTGGCGCTACTACCGTCTGGCCAGCGCGGACGTCGGGCACGCGGTCGAGGCCCTGGCCGTGGTCGCCCCGGGATCGGCCCGGACGACGTCGCCCGCGGTGACGGACATCGCCTCGTGGCGACTGAGGCAGGCACGCACCTGCTATAGCCACCTGGCCGGTCGTCTGGGGGTGGCGCTCGCCGACGCGGTGACCGCGGGCGGCTGGCTCGAGGCGGACGGCCGGGACTATCGGCTCACGCCGACCGGCGTCCGCTCGCTGCGAGGGCTCGGGATCGTGGTGCCGGCCCGGCGGTCACCGGCTCCGGCGCGCCGCTGTATCGACTGGACGGAGCGCCGACCTCACATCGCCGGCCTGGTCGGGACGGCGCTGGCCGATCTGGCGCTCGACCGCGGCTGGATCCGACGCCTTCGCGGCACCCGAGCCGTCATGGTGACGTCACGCGGGCGGACCCAGCTCCGCACCGTGTTCAACGTGCGATGGGAGGAGACCACGCGATGATCACGCTCAGCATTCGGTACACGATCGACCCGCGCAAGCGAGGGGACTTCGAGCGCTACGCGCGCGCGCTCGGCATCGTCATTCCACGCTGCGGCGGCGAGCTGGTGGGCTACTGGATGCCGACGCTCTTCGCGGGCCCGACCAATATCGCCCTCGCGCTGATCGACTTTCCGGATCTGGCGGCGTACGAGCAGTACCGCGAGCGGCTCGCGAAGGACGGGGACAACGTCGAGAGTGTGCGGCGCGTCCAGGAGAGCGGCTGCATCCTCGTGGAGGATCGCACCTTCCTGCAGCGGGTCTAGCGTCCGTCACCGTGCCGCTTCCCAACCGCGTGACCCCGTTCGGCGTGGTGGAGGCCAGTCCGGCGCGCGGGATGTTCATGGGCAACCGGGGATGTCTGGTCGACGGGCAGGGCCGTCTCGTGCGACGCTGGCGAGGCGAGCGGTGGCTGGTCTGCCGGCTCGAGTTCCGCGGCCGGCGCCGGCGTCCGCTCATGGCGCCCGGACGCTACACGGAGCTGTTCTTTCTCGACGAGGCCACCGCACTCGCCGCCGGCCATCGCCCGTGTCGGGAGTGCCGCCGCGCGGACCTGGAGGCGTTTCGGGCCGCTTGGCTCGAGGTCCATCCCGGCGACGCCGGCTCGCTCTCGCGGCTCGACCATCGGCTGCACCAGGAGCGCACCGCCGGCGCTTCGTGGTCCGCGCCGTGCCGGACGCTTCCCGACGGAGTCATGGTGGCGCTCGAGGGCGCCGCCTGGCTCGTGCTGGGTGGCGCGATCCTGGCCTGGTCGCACGGCGGATACACCGGCCGTCGCGCGTGCCCCACCGGAGCCGTCGATGTGATCACTCCACCGTCCATCACCGAGGTGTTGTCGGCCGGATGGGCGCCGTGTCTGCACCCGTCCGCCCGTGCGCTGGCGGACGCCTAAGGAGCCGGTCACCGGGCGCGGTCGAGCGTGCGGTACTGAATGGCCTCGGAGACGTGCTCGGCCGAGATGGTGTCGGCGCCGGCCAGATCCGCGATGGTGCGGGCGACGCGCAGCAGTCGATCGTGGGCGCGCGCCGAGAATCCGAGCTTCGTGACCGCCATGCCGAGCAGGCGCGAGGCGTCCGGCGGAAGCGGACAGAAGCGCCGGGTCTGCCGGCCCGACATCCGCGCATTGGCGTGGGTCGAGGTTCCGGCAAACCGCGCCGCTTGACGGGCTCGCGCGGCGAGGACGCGCGCCCGGATGGCCGCGGACGGCTCGCCCGCGGCGCTGTCGATCAGCTCGGCGTGCGGCAGCGACGGGATCTCCAGATGGAGATCGATCCGGTCCAGGAGAGGACGCGAAAGGCGTCCGAGGTAGCGTGCCCGCTCGGGCGGCGAGCAAGCGCAGGTCGGCAACGAGGCGCACCCCCGGCGGCATGGATTGGCGGCGGCGACCAGCTGGAAGCGGGCGGGAAAGCTCGCGGTGCCGGCCGAGCGGGAGACGACCACCCGGGCGTCCTCCAACGGTTGACGCAGCGCCTCCAGCACCCGCTGGGAGAACTCCGGCAGCTCGTCCAGGAACAGCACGCCGTGGTGGGCCAGGCTGATCTCCCCGGGATGCGGCAGTCCGCCGCCGCCGATCAGCCCGGCCTCGGACGCGGTGTGATGCGGGCTACGGAACGGGCGGACCGACAGGAGGCCGCGCTCGGCCGGTAGCAGTCCCGCGACGCTCCACACCGTCGACGCCTCGATCGCCTCCTCGAGCGACAGCGGAGGCAGGATCGAGGCCACGCGCCGGGCCAGCATCGTCTTGCCGGTTCCGGGAGGCCCGATCATCAGCACGTTGTGCCCGCCCGCGGCGGCGATCTCGAGACCGCGCTTGGCGTGCTCGTGGCCCCGCACGTCCGAGAAATCGAGGCCGTCCCCGTCCGACGTCGACCTGCCCGCGAGGCAATGTGATCGCACCGGCCCGATTTCCCGCTCGCCGTTCAGGTACTCGACCGCGTCGTGCAGCGTCGCGATCGGGATGGCGGTGACCGCCGGCACCACCCCGGCCTCGGCGGCGTTGGCCGCGGGCACGAGCAGCGGGCCAAATCCGTGCCGACGGGCGTGGAGCGCGATCGGCAGCACCCCGCGAACGGCGCGCACGCTGGCATCGAGCGACAGCTCGCCCACTAGGAGTGCACGCTCCAGTCGCCCGGGCTTCACCAGTCCGATGGCGCACAGGATCCCCACCGCCATCGGCAGGTCGAATGCGGCCCCCTCCTTGCGCAGGTCGGCCGGGGCGAGATTCACGGTGATGCGGTCGATGGGAAACTCGAATCCGGCATTGCGAATCGCCGCGCGAACGCGATCGCGGCTCTCGCGGACCGTCGAGTCGGGCAACCCGACCGTGGTGAACGAGGGCAGTCCGGACGCCACGTCCACCTCGACGAAGACGGTGGCCGCGTCGACGCCGGTCAAGGTAGCCGAGCGGACCCTCGCGAGCACGGCCCCAGTGTGGTAACGGGCCGGCCGTCGGTCAACGTGCTGGAAACGATACGGTTCGCGGTCTCGGAATGGATGCGGGCCCGGACTTCGATAAAAATCGCATCTGCTAGACTTGGGGCATGAAGACGCTGAGGGTCCTCGTCGCGGACGATCAGGAGCACATGCGCGAGCTGATGGCGGAGGCGCTCTCCGCGGACGGTCACACCGTGGATCCGGCCGAGGACGGAATGGCCGCGCTGAAGCTCCTCGACCAGCAGACCTACGATCTGGTGGTGAGCGATCTGCAGATGCCGCAGGTGGACGGGCCCAAGCTCTACGAGGAGATTCGCAAGCGCCGGCCGGACGCGGTGCCGCACTTCATCTTCATCACCGGGGAGGACGAGGCGCCGGGCTACGGCCGCTTCCTGTCGGACAGCAAGGTGCCGGTGGTGACGAAGCCGTTCAAGCTCAAGGAGTTCCGGCAGCTCCTGGCCAGGCTGTTCCCGGCGTAGACGCCTCGCTCGCCGTACCACGGGCGAGCAGCCGCTCGGCCGTGGCCCAGTAGTCCCGAGCCAGTCGCCCCGCCTCGTCCCGCTCCCTGAGGGCGGCGTGCCGCTCGGCGTCCTCGCGCACGGCGGCGCCGCGCGCCCCCGCCACGCGCTCCCGCTCCCAGGCGGCGCCCGCCGCGACCAAGGCCTCGGCGGCGCGGAGCGCCGGGTCGGCCAGCGTGCGGGCCTCCTCACTCTCGAGCGCGGCGGTGTGTCGCCGCTTCAGCGCCGTCAGGTCGGCGCGAAGCCCGGCGGCCTCCGCCGCCGCGTGGGACCGGTCCTGCTTCCATCGAAGGGACAGGACCCGGCTCTGCGCCAGGAGGGCGGTGAGGGCGGCGCGCAGCATCGCCCCGCGCGGTTCTCGGGCCAGCCGGAGAGATTCGGCGTAGGCGGCCGGATCGGCGACCGCGATCTCCAGGGAGGCACGCAGCGCCTCGCGCTCCTCGGCGTGGCGATCCAGGCAATCGAGCCCGATCTGCTGGCTCTGGAACAGGTCGGCGCCCGTCCGTCCGCGCTCCGCCACCTGCGCCTGGAGCAGCTCCGCCTTCTTCGCCAGCTCCTTCCAGCGTCGCGCTTCCGCGGGGGTGCCCTCCGCGGCGGCCTGGTTCGCCCGGTCCTGAAGGGCCTTGATATCCGTCGCGAGCGCCGCGGTCCACACCGGCTGGGTGGCGCCGGCGAGGCACTGATGCTGCTGCGCGCCGCTGTCGGCCAACCGCCCCCGCAGACGGGCGATCTCGACCGCGACGTCGGGCGCCGGCTCCGCGTGAACGGGACCGGTCGCCCACAGGAGAGAGAGGGCGAGGCCCTGCACGGCAAGTGAACGCGCGGCCCGACGCATCGCCCGCCGCTAGGGCTGGAGGCACACGACCGTGAGCGCGGTCGAGTGATCGGGGTAGCAGCGGGTCGAGCCCTCGTCTGCCTCCATGGCAGTGGCCAGCGCCTGGTCACGTACGGTCGCCGCGCAGCCGGCCAGCAGGGACAGGCCGAGCGTGATCGCAGTGGCCAGTCTCAGCAAGCCCGAGGGACCGAGGGGGCGGAGCATGTCTGTCATCCTCGGGTCCGCTCCGGAGCAAGACGAGGGCCAGACGGCCGCTTCAAGAAAATCGGATTCTTGGGGACGGAGCGCCGCCGGCCTTCGGTGCCATTTCGTCAAGGGTCCTTCCGGTTTCTGCTACTCTCCCGGAGCGCACCATCAGCACGCAATCGCTTCGCGGGCCGCGATGTCTCGAAGAGGGGAGGAGGAGCATGGCGCTACGCATCGAGATCGTCCGAGACGACCCGACGCTGCCGCTTCCCGCATACGCGCGCGAGGGCGACGCCGGGCTCGATCTCGCGGCGGCCACGACGGTGACGCTTCCGCCCGGGGGGCGGCAGCTCGTGCCCACCGGCCTGCGCGTGGCGATTCCGATCGGCCACGCGGGCCTGGTGCTGCCCCGCTCCGGATTGGCGCTCCGCTCCGGCGTGACCGTGCTCAACGCGCCCGGACTGATCGACGCGGGCTATCGCGGAGAGATGGGCGTGCTCCTCGTCAACCACGGCGCCGAAGCGGTGACGGTCACGCGGGGCGAGCGGATCGCCCAGCTCGTCATCCAGCCGGTCGAGCGGGCGACGGTAGTGGAGGTGCGGGAGCTCGACGCCACGCCGCGCGGGGCCGGCGGCTTCGGCTCGACCGGCGTCTGACGCCTACTGGTTGAGGCGCCGGCGCCAGAAGCCGAGCAGCCCCTGCGGCATGAAGATGACCATCGCGGTGAAGATGAGGCCCACCCAGATCAAATAGTACTCGGTGAAGAAGCGCGAGAAACCCTCGCGCAGCAGCAAGAAGAAGGCGGCGCCCACGATCGGTCCCACCAGCGTGCCGACGCCGCCCATGACGTTGAAGATGACCACCTCGCCCGAGATCACGAAGAACACGAAGTCGGGCGCGGCAAAGCGATTCTGCACCGCGTAGAGCACGCCGGCCAGCCCCGCGAAGAGCCCCGAGAGCATCACCGCCACCATCTTGTACCGCTCGACCGCGTAGCCGATGGCCCGGGTCCGTGGCTCGTTCTCGCGAATGGATTGCAGCACCATGCCGAACGGCGACTGGGTGATCCGGCGCAGCACCAGATAGGACACGGTGACGACCGCCAGCACGAACCAGTGCAGCGTGTTCGAGTCGAACGGGATCGAGAAGAGCCCGGGGATCGACAGGGCGGGACGCCTGAAGGTCAGGCCGTTCTCGCCGCCGGTGACCTCGGTCCACGTGAAGATGATGACGTAGAAGATCTGCGAGAAGACGAGGGTGGTGATCGAGAAGTAGATCTCGCGCAGCCGGGTCGAGAAGTACGCCACGAAGACTGCCACCACCGCCGCGGCGGCGAGCCCATAGACCAGGGCCACCCAGAGGTTCGGCGGCCGCACCGACAGCAGTGCGGCGGCCGCGCCGTACATGCCGAGCCCGAAGAACGCGGAATGGCCGAACGAGACCATGCCGGTGTAGCCGATCAGGATATCGGAGGACATCGCGAGCAAGCCCCAGATCAGGATCTCGGTCACGAAGCGTCGCCAGAACTCGGGCAGGACCAGGGGCGCGAGAATGAGCAGTCCCAGGACGATGGCGAAGCCGGTCCAGAAGGCCACCGGGGACCGAGTGCTCGTCATTTCGGCGTCGGGACGAAGAGTCCGGTGGGACGGAAGAGCAGGGTCAGGATCAGCGCCACGAAGGAGACGATGACCGCCTGGGCCGGGCTCACCCAGAGCGAGGCGTAGGCCTCGAGCAGGCTGATGAAGATCGACGCGGCGATGGATCCGCCGAGGTTGCCCATCCCGCCCACCACCACCACGATGAAGGCCTTCAACACCCAGTCGAGGCCCATCGCGTGATTGACGCCGACCAGGGGACCGAAGAGCACCCCGCTGGCCGCAGCCATGCCGGCGCCGATGGCGAACACCGCGGTGTGCACCCACGGCACCGGAATGCCCATCGCCGCGGCCATGACCCGGTCCTGCGTCGTGGCCCGGATCCAGATCCCGTAGGTCCCGAACTTCAGGAACAGCCAGAGCCCGCCGATGATCGCGGCCGACAGCAGCGCGATGGCGATGCGGTACCAGGGATAGTCCAGGTAGAACAGCGTGAAGTGGCCGGTGATCGGCTCGGGAATCTTGCGGGCCACCGGGCCGAACTGCCACAGCGCGTAGTTCTGCAGGACCAGTGAGAGCCCGAAGGTGGCCAGGATGGTGGTGAGCGGATCGCGCCCCAGCAGCGGGCGCAGCGTGGTCACCTGGATCACCGCGCCGAGCGCGGCGATGACCAGGATGGCGGTGATCAGGGCGATCCAGAAGTTTCCGGTGGCCACCATCGTGACCACGCCGACGTAGGCCCCCAGCATGAACAGCTCGCCGTGCGCGAAGTTGACCACGTCCATGATGCCGAAGATCAGGGTCAGGCCCGAGGCCACCAGGGCCAGGATCATCCCGGTGACGACGCCGTTGATGGTCTGGATGAGCACCTGCTCGAGCGGGATGCCCACCTCCTACACCCCCATGTACTGGTGGATGACCGCGTCGTTCGCCCGCAGCTCGGCGGCGGGCGCGTGGTGACGGACCACGCCCTTCTCCATGATGTAGATGCGCTGGCTCGCCTCGAGGGTGAGCGGCACGTTCTGCTCGACCAGCAGGATGGCCACGCCTTCCCGATGGAGCGCGTCGATGATGTTCCTGATCTGCGACACCATCCGGGGCATGAGCCCCTCGGTGGGCTCGTCGAGCAGGATGATCTTCGGCTCGAGCATCATCGCCCGGGCGATCGCGAGCATCTGCTGCTCGCCGCCGGACAGCGTGCCGCCGGCCTGGCCGCGGCGGTCGGCCAGCACCGGGAAGTATTCGTAGACTTTGTCGAGGAGAGCCTGCTTCCGGGCCTCGGTGACACCGTGCCGGTCGAGCCCGGTGCGCAGGTTCTCCATCACGGTGAGCAGGCGGAAGATGCGGCGGTCCTCCGGCACGTAGCCGATGCCGATCCGGGCCAGCCGATGGGGGGCCAGGCCGGTGATCGCCTGGCCTTCGTAGCGGACCGCGCCCTGGCTCGGGCGCACCAGGCCCATGACGGTCTTGAGGGTCGTGCTCTTGCCCACGCCATTGCGGCCGAGCAGGCCCACCACCTCGCCGCGGCCCACCTCGAGCGACACGCCGTGGAGGATGTGGCTCTTGCCGTAGAAGGTGTGGATCCCTTCGACGGTGACGAGCGAGGACGCCGCCGCACTGGCCGCGCCGCTCACGTCTTGAGGTACACCTCGAGCACCTTCGGGTTGCGCTGGATCTCGGCCGGCGTGCCCTCCGCGAGCACCTCGCCGTAGTGCAACACGGTGATGCGCTGGGCCAGCTCCATCACGACCTGCATGTCGTGCTCCACGATCATGATGGTCAGGTCCTTCGCGATGCGGCGCACCAGCTGCATGGTGTCGTGGGTTTCGGCCGCGCTCATGCCCGCGGTGGGCTCGTCCAGGCACAGGAGCTGCGGCTCGGTGGCCAGCGCGATGCCGATCTCGAGGTTGCGCTGCTCGCCGTGGGAGAGATTCGCGGCCAGCTCGTCGGCCTTGGGCCGCAGGCCGACCGCCTGCAGGGCCGCGTCCGCCTTGTCGATGATGTCGCGATACGACCGGTGGTGGGTGAGCAGGGCCCAGCTGTGGCGCCGCGACTGCGCCGCGATCCGGACGTTCTCGAGCGCGGTGGCGTTGGGCAGGATGTTGGTGATCTGATAGGAGCGGGCGATGCCCTTCTGGGAGATGCGGTTCGGCGGCAGTCCGGTCACGTCCTCCCCGTTCAGCAGGACGCGCCCGGAGGTCGGGCGAAGCACGCCGGTCAGGCAGTTGAAGAACGTGCTCTTGCCCGCTCCGTTGGGGCCGATGATGGCGCGGATCTCACCCCGCTGCACCTGGACGTTCACTCCGTTCAGCGCGGTGAGGCCGCCGAACCGGACGGTGAGGGCTTCGGCGCGCAGGATGGGCGAGCCGGCGGCGCCCCGCTCCGGTCCCACCCCTTCGGGGACGAGCGCGGAGCGGGCGCCGCCGACGGACGGCTCTGCCGTCACTAGGCGAACTTGCAGGCCGGCGGGAACATGGTCTTCTCCTTCGGGACCACCTCCACGATCCGGTGCTTGCCGCCCTTGATGTCGAAGATGAACTCGCTCACGAATGCCTGGTGGTCGTCCTTGCGGAGGGTCTTGTCGCCCTGGGGGAAGTCGTCGCTGGCCTTGACTTCCATCCCCTCGAGCGCCTCGATGAGCTTCATCGTGTCCTCGCGGCCCTTGAAGCCGGACTTCTGAATGCCGAGCTTGACGAAGTTCATCGCCTCGAAGTTCGACTGCACGTAGCGGTCCGGAAGGGGGCCCGAGGGATCGATCTGCTTCAGCCGGACCACCGCCTCGTCGAAGAACTTCTTGTGGGCCGGCGTGTTGAGCGGGCCCTCGAGCACCGGGATGTACCGGTTGATGCCGACGAAGCCCTCGATCTTGTTGCCGAGAGCGGGCAAGTTGGTGGACTCCGCGATGGCGCCGTCGCCCGCCCACTTGTACTTCTTGGTCATGCCGAGGTCGTACGCCTGGTTGCCGATGGTGATGCCGTCCTTGCCGAAGAAGATCCCGAAGAAACCGTCGAAGTTTCCGGTGATCTTGGACAGGAACGGGGTCATGTCGGCGGTGCCGAGCGGGATGCCGGTGGTGTCGACCACCTCGCCGCCCGCCTTCTTGATCTGGTCGGCGTAGGCGTCGCGCGTGGACTGGCCCCACGAGTAGTCGGCGTAGGCGATGTGCCACTTCTTGCCCAGCTTCTTCACCAGGTAGGGCGCGAAGGCGACCGCCTGGGCCGGAGCGTAGTCGAACGGGCGGAAGGTGTAGCGGCTGCACTTGGAGGTGGTGATGGTGGTGTCGAGGCACACCCCGATCATGTTCAGGATCTTGTGCTCCTCCCACACCGGCATGCACGCGATACACACGTTGGAGAGGAAGCCGCCCTGGTGGAGATCGATCTTGTCCTCGACCGCCAGCTTCTCGGCCTTGCGCCGTCCCACGTCGGGCTTGGACTCGTAGTCGGCCACGATCAGCTCGATGGGTCGGCCGTTGAGGCCGCCCGCCTTGTTGATGCGGTCGACCGCCATCTGGCTGCCGACCAGGGCGGTCTTGCCGCCTGCCGCCGCGGCGCCGGAGAGCGGCTGCAGCGTGCCGATCTTGTACGGCTTGGCCTGGCCGAAGGCGGACCGCCAGGGGGCCGGGACGACCAGGCTCGCGCCGACCGCGCCGGCCGCGGCGGCACTCAGACCGAGCCAGCGCCGCCGGGTGATCTTGCCCTGATACCAGAACTCCTCGGGTTCGTGATTGGCCATGTTGTCGAGACCCTCCTGTATGTGCGTAATCGATCCGCTCAGCGGGAAGTTCCCGCCGCCGCGGCCAGCGCGTCCTCGAACACCTCGAGGGTACGCGTGACCTCGGCGTCTCCGTGCACGAGCGAGACGTAGAACTTCTGGGCCGCCTTGACCACGCCCCGCGTGAGCATCTCCCGCGTGAAGGCGGCGTGGAGCTCCCGGTCGGCGGTGAGCGTGGCCCGGTAGTCGGTGATGGGACGGTCGGTGAAGTAGATCTCGAAGACCGGCGCTTCGCCCGCCACTTGCGCGGCGAGGCCGGCCCGCCGGGCCGCCGCGGCGAGCCCCTGCTTCAGGCGGGCCCCGGTCGCGAACAGCCGCTCGTAGGTGCCGGGCTTGCGCAGCTCGGCCAGCGTGGCGAGCCCGGCGGCGGCCGCGATGGGATTGCCGTTGAGCGTGCCGGCCTGCTGCACGAACTCGCCGGAGCCGTCCAGCTCCTGGGAGAAGTGGCGCATGATGTCGCGGGGTCCGGCCACCGCGGCCAATGGGAAGCCGCCGCCCACGATCTTGCCGAACGCGGCCAGGTCGGGGACGACGCCGTAGTACTGCTGGGCTCCGCCGTAGGCGAAGCGGAAGCCGGTCACGATCTCGTCGAAGATCAGCGGGATGCCGTGCCGCGAGGTGACCGCGCGAACGCCCCGGAGGAAGTCTCCGTCCGGCACGATCAACCGCTGGAACGGCTCCATGATCACCGCGGCCAGATCGTGGTGGTGCGCCTCGATCATGGCCTCGGTCTCGGCCAGGTCGTTGAACGGGGCCACCAGCACCTCGCCCTGGATGGCGTGCGGGATGCCCGCCGAGTCCGGCGTGGGCGCGGGGAAGGCCTTCGGCTCGCGCGGGCCCACGCTCATCAGCGAATAGTCGTGCACGCCGTGGAAGCCGCCCTCGAACTTCAGGATCTTGTCGCGCTTGCGATACGCGCGCGCCACCCGCAGCGCGAAGAAGGTCGCCTCGCTCCCGCTGCCGCAGAAGCGTACCTGCTCGGCGCACGGCACCGCCCGGCAGATCTCCTCGGCCAGATTCAGCGTGGGCTCGCTCAGCTGGAAGTAGGTCGTGCCTCGGCGCAGCTGCGCCTCGACCGCCGCCACCACCGCGGGATGCGCGTGGCCCAGCACGAGCGGCCCGCTGCCCAGGATGTAGTCGATGTACTCGCGCCCCGAAAAATCGTGGAGCCGCGGCCCGCGCGCCTCTCGGACCACGAAGGCCAGCTCCTGCGGAGCGTAGTAGCCGCCCAGGACACCGCCGGGCAGGACCCGCATCGCCTTCTGCAGCAGCGCTTCTTCGTCGGGGCTACGGCCGACCGGACCTGCCATTCGACCTCGCTGGGATGGGGAGATTCCCGGTTTTATACATGAAAGACCCCCTGCGCCGCAAGGGTGCGCTTACTCGGTCGTCCGCCCGCGACGCGGCGGGCAGCACGGCGGCAACGTCGAGTTACGCGGAGAGGCCGGAGGCGCGCAGGGCCAGACGGATGCGGTGTCGCTCGTCGTCGGAAACGGGCGTCAGCGGGGGCCGCACGTGGGCGGCCGGGATGCGCCCGAGGAGCGCGAGCGCTTCCTTCATGCGGTTGTGCATGTCCACGAACGGCGGGGCGTAGAACACGCTCACCAGGGGAGCCAGCCGGTCGTTGATCTGCCGCGCCTCCTCGAAGCGGCCGGCCCGCACCGCCGCGAGCAGGCTCGCCTGCCGGTCGGCCACCACGCTGCCCATGCCCGAGATGCAGCCGTCGGCGCCGAGCAGGAAGCTCGCCATCAGCGACATGGTGAACGACGACATGACCGCGACCGGGCGCCCGGTCGCGCGGACGGCGCGGAGGTTCTTCTCGTAGGAGACGATGTCGTTGGACCAGTCCTTCACCGCAGCCACCGTCGGGATCTTGCACAGCTCGGCGAGCGTCTCCGGGCTGTAGCCGATGCCGGAGGCCGGCGGGTACTCGAAGACGACGATCGGCAGGTCCACCGCGTCGGCGATCACCTGGAAGTGACGCAGCACCATGTCGGGCTTCAGCTGCGCGCCCCACATGAACAGGGTGGGCGGGAAGACGAGCAGACCGGCCGCGCCCGCGGCCCGCGCGTCGCGCGCGAGGTCCGCCGCCTCCCGGCTACCGTCGCTGTAGATACCGGTCACCACCGGTACCTTGCCGGCCACCTCGTCGAGCGCGATCGCGAGGGTGCGCTTGCGCTCCTCGCGGTCGAGCGAGGCCACCTCCGCGGCGTGGCCGTTGGCCACGATGCCGGTCACCCCGGGGGCGTCCGCGAGCCAGCGCAGGTGCGCGCGATACGCGGGCTCGTCGACGGCCAGATCGGCGGTGAAGGGCAGGAGGTTGGCCGGCATGCATCCGTGGAAGCGAAGGCCCTGGCTCATGGCGTCGACGGTATCACACGGCACGCGGCCGTCACCAGTGCGCCATCTCGTCAGCCACTTCCTTGGCCGAGACCACCCGCGCGTAGGCGCGACGCACGATGTCCAGGGTGGCGCGCTGGATCTCGGGCCACAGCGTGGCCACCGCGTCCTCGACCACCACCATCCGGTACTCGCGGTTGAAGCCGCCCACGACGGTGGCGAGCACGCAGATATCGGTCATGGTGCCGGTCACCACCAGCGTGGTGACGCCGCGGGCCCGCAGCGCCCCGTCGAGCACGGTGCCGTTGAAGCCGTCGTAGTAGTGCTTGGTCACCACCAGCTCGTCGGCGCGCGGTGCCAGCTCGGCGATCACGTGGACGTTGTCCTCGCCGGCCAGACACGAAGACGAGGGGCGGCCGAACCCGACGGGGGCGCCCGGCGAAGCGGGATGGTGCTCAGGATGCAGCTCGCCCACGAGCAGCGGCGCCGCCGGCGAGTAGGTGAATTCGGTGAACACCACCGGCAAGCTCTTCTCGCGGAAGATGGCCAGCAGCTCCTGGATGCGCGGCACCGTCTCGCGGGCGGGAGGCACCGCCATGGCCTGGCCCGGGTCCACGAACGCGCGCTGCATGTCGACGACGAGCAGCGCGGTGCGGCCGGGGGCGAGGGGGAGGGCGGTGCGGAAGGCGTCGTCGCGGGTCATGGCGTGTTCGCTGTCGTCGCGGTGCTGCTGCGATCCTTTACTTCTTCAAGCTTTATATATCCGCTCGGCTCGCCTTTGGCTGCGCCTCGCCAAGCACTGCCAGCACTCTAACGGTTGCCTACCACGCGGAGACGGAAAACGCGTTGGGGATGTGGCGGATGGCTTTGACCGCGCCCTCGTCGTTGAAGATCACCGAGACGACGTCGAAGCGGCAGGAGACCTGCCGCAGGCGCTTGAGCTTGAGATAGCCGTGGGCCAGCTTCCCGAGCCGGTTCTGCTTGCGGGTGTTGACCGCGGCCTGCGGCGGGTCGCCTTCCATGTCCCGACGGGTCTTGACCTCGACGAAGACGAGCGTCTTGCCCTCCTTCGCCACGAGGTCGATCTCCCCCGCGCGGGTCCGGACGTTGCGGTCCAGGATGGAGAATCCGCTCCGAGTGAGGAACCGGGCCGCTTCCTCCTCGCCTCTCTCTCCGGTGATCTTCCGAGTATCGGTGGGCACGGCGCTACTCCTTGGCCAGCACGAGATCGCACATCATGAATCGGCGTTGATCCATTGCAGCTCGCTCCGAGAGAACAGCGACAGCTGGTTCCAGATTCCCGCGAACGTCTGGCGGTGCAGCGAGCACGGCCCGTGGCGCTCCAGGGCGTCCCGGTGCTCCGGGGTCGCGTACCCCTTGTGCCGGGCGAAGCCGTAGACCGGGAAGTCGCGATCCGCCGCTTCCATGATCCGGTCTCGCGTCACCTTGGCCATGATCGAGGCCGCGGCGATCGACGCCGAGCGCCGATCCCCGTCCACCAGGTTCCGCTGCGGACATCTCAGCCCCGGCACCTCCACGAAGTCGGTCAACACCAGCTCCGGCTCCATCGCGAGAGAGCCCAGCGCCTGCGCCATCGCCAGCCGCGTGGCCTGCAGGATGTTGATGCGGTCGATCGTCAGGTGATCCACGACCGCCACACTCACCGCCAGCGCGCTCGCTCGAATGATCTCGAACAACCGCTCCCGCTCCTCCGCCAGCACGCGCTTCGAGTCGTCCACCCCGGCGATCCGCGTCCCCGGCGCCAGCACCACCGCCGCCGCGACCACCGGGCCCGCCAACGGCCCCCGTCCGGCCTCGTCCACGCCGGCGAGACGCGTCACCCCCCGCCGCCACGCGGCGCTCTCGAAGCGGTACGGCGCGCCCGCCGCCACGCCCGCGCCCGGGTCTACCTCGGGCTCGACTGCTCGCCCGACGCCGGCACCGCGCTGACCCGCTTTTCCTTGAGACGGGCCGCCTTGCCGACCAGATCACGGAGGTAATAGAGCTTGGATCGGCGCACCGCGGCTCGCTTCATCACCTGGATCTTGTCGATGCGCGGCGAGTGCAGCGGGAACGTCCGCTCCACCCCGACGCCGTACGAGATGCGCCGCACCGTGAACGAGGCCCCGGTACCACCGCCGCGCTTGCGAATGACCACGCCCTCGTAGGCCTGCAACCGCTCCTTCTCGCCCTCGACGACCTTGACCATCACCTTGACGGTGTCCCCGGGCCGGAAGCCGCCCCGGTCCTTCTTGAGATCTCCCGCCTCGACGATTCGGATCGCTTCCATGATCTGACGCTCCTCGCTCGATAAGTTAGTCCAGGAAATCGGCCGGTGTCCGACCTTGCCGGAAGCCGTCCGTCCACTTCTGTTCTTCCGGCGTGAGATCCGCCGTCTCCAGGAGATCGGGGCGCCGCTCCCAGGTGCGCCACAGCGACATCAGCTGTCGCCAGCGGGCGATGCGGGCGTGATCGCCCGAGCGCAGCACCGCCGGCACGCCGACGCCGCGAAACGTCTCGGGCCGCGTGTACTGGGGATGCTCGAGCAGGCCCCGCGCGAACGAGTCGCGCGCGGGCGCCTTCCCGTCCCCCAGCGCGCCGGGCAACAGGCGCGTCACCGCGTCCGTGACCACCAGCGCGGCAGGCTCCCCGCCGGTGAGGACGTAGTCCCCGATCGACAGCTCCTCCTGGGCCACCGTCCCGCTCACCCGCTCGTCCACGCCTTCGTACCGCCCGCAGAGCAGGATGAGGTGGGACCGACGGGCCAGCTCTCTCGCCACGTCCTGGCTGAACCGCCGCCCGGCCGGCCCCAGCAGGATGACCCGCGCGTCGGCGCCTTCGGGCTTCAGGGCCTCGACGGCGGCGGCGAGCGGCTCCGGCTTGAGGATCATGCCGCCGCCGCCCCCGAAGGGTGGCTCGTCGGTGACCCGGTGCCGCCCCGTTGCGTGCGCGCGCAGGTCGTGGACGCGGATGTCCACCAGCCCGCGGACCCGCGCCCGGCCCACGATGGATTCGGCGAGCGGCGCCTCGAGCATTCCGGGGAACAGGGTGATGATGTCGATCCTCACAGGTCGAGCAGCCCTTCCGGCGGATCGATGACGATGTGGCGATCCGCCACGCTCACCTCCACCACGATCGAGGGCACCGCCGGGATGAGCCACTGGCGCTCCCCGTCCTCGACCACCCACAGGTCCTGCGCGCCGCTCTCCACGCGGACGAATCGTCCGACCGGCCGACCGTCGCGCGTCTCGACCGCCGCCCCTTCGAGCTGCCAGGGATAGAACTGCCCCTCGTCGAGGGGCAGCGCCTCGTCCCGTCGCACCGCGAGCAGGCGCCCCTGGAAGCGCCGCGCCGCCTCCGGGGAGTCCACGCCCTGCATGCGCACGAACGCGGTCGTCCCGTCGAAGCGAGACGAGGCGATGCGGCAGTCCTCACGCAGGTCGCGATCCGGCTCCCACAGCACGCAACGCTTCAATCCCTCGAAGCGCTCCCACGGCCGATCGGTGAGCGGACGCACCTTGACCTCGCCGTGCAGCCCGTAGGGCCGCAGGACCTCACCCACCGCGACGAGAGGCGCCTCCGCCATGCGATCTACGCCTTCGCGGCGGCTCCCGCCCGGGCGAGGAGGTGCTTCACGGTGTTGCTCGGCTGGGCGCCCTTCTTGATCCACTCCTGCGCCCGCTCCACCTCGATCTTCACGGTGGGTGGATTCGTGAGCGGGTTGTAGTGCCCGATCACCTCGATGAACTTGCCGTCGCGCGCGGCGCGCGAGTCCGCCACCACCACCCGGTACGCCGGCTTCCGCGTCGTTCCCGTCCGTCTCAGCCTGATGTGGACTGCCACGAGGTCACCTCTCTCTGGGTTGTGCTGCGCTGCCGTGGAACGGGGCTCAGCGCGGCAGGAAGGGCAGGGCGCCCTTGAGCTTGCCCATGCGCCCCTCCATCTGCTTGAGCCCCTTCATCATCTTCTTGAGCTGCGCGTACTGCTTGAGCAGCCGGTTCACGTCCGACACGCTGGTGCCGCTGCCGCGGGCGATCCGAGAGCGGCGGCTGCCGTTGATGACCGCGGGCTCCCTCCGCTCGTGCGGGGTCATCGAGGCGATGATCGCCTCGTACCGGTGCAGCTCCTCCTCCCCGCCCTCCATGTCCTTGGGAAGGCCGCGCGCGCCCTTGAAGAAGGGCACCATGTCGAGGATCTGCCCGAGCGGACCCATGGACCGCAGCTGCTTGAGCTGGGTCGCGAAGTCCTCCAGGGTGAACGCGTCGTCGCGGATCTTGCGGGCGAGCTCCTCGGCCTGCTGGGCGTCGACGGTGGCCTGGGCCTTCTCGACGAGCGAGAGCACGTCGCCCATGCCCAGGATGCGCTGCGCGAGCCGGTCCGGATGGAACGGCTCCAGCGCGTCGGTCTTCTCGCCCACGCCGACGAACGCGATGGGCCGTCCGGTCACCTCGCGCACCGACAGGGCGGCCCCGCCGCGCGCGTCGCCGTCCATCTTGGTCAGGATGACCGCGTCGATACCGATGGCCGCGTTGAACTTTTCCGCCACCGTGACCGCGTCCTGCCCGGTCATCGCGTCGACGACGAGCAGCACGTGGTGAGGGCTCACCGCGCGCTTGATGGCCCGCAGCTCCTCGAGCATGTCCTCGTCGATGTGCAGCCGCCCCGCGGTGTCGAGGATGAGCGGAGAGAGACCGCGCCGGGCCGCGTCGTCGCGGGCCTCGGTGCAGATGTCCACCGGCTTGCGGCTCGCCTCGCCCAGCACGGGAATGGTGAGCTGGGCTCCGAGCGTCTTCAGCTGATCGATCGCGGCGGGCCGGTACACGTCGGCCGAGGCCAGGATCGGGTGCTGTCCCTGCTTCTGGAAGTGACGGGCGAGCTTCGCCGCGCTGGTGGTCTTGCCCGAGCCCTGCAGTCCGACCAGCATCACCACCGTGGGCGGATGCGGCGCCATCGCGAGTCGATGTCCGGAGCCGCCCAGGAGCTCCATCAGCTCGTCGCGCACCACCTTCACGACCTGCTGGCCCGGCGTCAACGACTGCAGCACGTCTTGCCCCACCGCCTTCACCCGCACGCGCTCGACGAACCCCTTCACGACCTTGAAGTTGACGTCGGCCTCCAGCAACGCCATGCGCACCTCGCGCAGGGCCTCCTGGATGTTCTCCTCCGTCAACCGGCCAAACCCACGGAGCCGGTCGAGGATTCCGGTCAGACGACTGGTCAGGCTGTCGAGCATCGTGTTGCCACCTGGTGGTATGTGCTTGGGAACGCTAGAGGATACTGACGCGGAACGGAAAAGTCAAGCTGATACCGCTACTTCCGAGGCACTCCGGAGGGCGGCCACCGCCGCCCCCGGGTCCGCGGTCCCGAAGACGGACGACCCGGCCACCAGGACCTGCGCCCCCGCTCGACCGAGACGCGCTGCGTTATCGATCTTGACCCCGCCATCCACCGAGACCAGGACGTCCCGATTGGCGATCATCTCCCGGAGCCGCCGGATCTTCTCGTAGGCCGTCGGAATGAATGACTGCCCGCCGAAGCCGGGATTGACCGACATCACGAGGACCAGGTCCAGGTCCTCCAGCACGTACTGCAGCACCTCGGGGGGCGTCGAAGGGTTCAGGGCCACCCCGGATCTGGCGCCGGCCTCCCGGATGGCGCTGAGGGCGCGCTGCAGGTGCGTGCTGGCCTCGGCATGGACGGTGACGTAGTCCGCGCCGGCGCCCACGTAGGTCTCCACCCAGCGCTCGGGCTCCTCGATCATGAGGTGGACGTCCAGCGGCAGCCGCGTGCGCTTGCGGATCGACTCGATGACCGGGGGGCCGATCGTGAGGTTGGGCACGAAGTGGCCGTCCATCACGTCCACGTGGAGCAGGTCGGCGCCGGCGGACTCGACCCGGGCGATCGCCTCGCCCAGCGCCGCGAAATCGGCCGACAGGATGCTGGGGGCGATCTTCATGGTGTGACCTTACCCGAAAGCCGCGGGGGCTGCAAAGCCCGCCCGGATCAGGCGGACCGCGGTGAAGCCGTCGGTGCCGTGGACGTGGGGCAGGCACCGGATCATGCCGTCCGCGCCCGGAGTCACCGGGAAGCCCGCCGGCGCGTCCACGCGGAAGGCCGGATGCCGATCGAGGAAGGCCCGCACCAGATCGTCGTTCTCCTCGGGCTCGAGCGAGCACGTGGCGTAGACCAGGCGCCCGCCCGGCTTCACGAGCCCCGCCGCCGTCTCCAGGATCCCGTGCTGCTTCTCGGCCAGGCGGCCCAGCTCGGTTTCCTCGCGCTTCCACTTCACGTCCGGATTGCGGCGCACCACGCCGAGATTCGAGCACGGCGCATCCACCAGCACCCGATCGCAGCGATCCTTCCAGCGCCCGGAGACCGACGCCACGCCGCCCACGTGCGCCTCCACGATACTCACGCCCAGCCGGGTCGCGGCCTGCGTCAGCAGCCGGAGCCGCGCCGCGTTCGGGTCCATCGCGATGATCTTCCCCCGGTTGCCCATGAGCTGGGCCAGGTGGGTCGTCTTGGTGCCGGGCGCCGCGCACACGTCGGCGACCAGCTCGCCGGGCTGCGGGTCGAGCAGCCGGGCGATGAGCATCGACGCCTCGTCCTGGATCGAGCACCAGCCGGCGGTGAACGCGGCCCACCGGCCGACCGCGCCACGCCGCACCGTGAGCCCCTCGGGCGCCAGCGTGGTGGGATCCGTCTCCGCGAGCTCCTCGTCGCGCAGCCGGCGCGCCAGTTCGTCGCGCGAGATGCGGAGTGTGTTCGCCCGGATGGTCACCGGCGGACGCTCGTCGAGCGCGGCCATGAGCCGCTCGGCCTCCGCCGCGCCGTAACGCCTCATCCACCGCGCGGCCATCCAGTCCGGGAACGACCAGCGGATCGCGGCGGCCTCGATCGGATCGGCGGGGAGCCGTGGCGGCTGGGGCGCGCGGGTCAGCGAGCGGAGCACCGCGTTCACGAACTCGGCCGGTCCCGGCACACGCGACTTCAGCCGCGCCACGCTGACCGCCTCGTCCACCGCGGCCCAGCGCGGGACGCGGTCGAGGTACACGAGCTGGTAGGCGGTCAGGCGCAGCAGCGCGCGCACCCAAGGATCGAGCTTGGCGAGCGGTCGATTGAGATGCGGCGTGAGCCGCCAGTCCAGATGCCGGCGCCATCGCAGCGTACCGTAGACGATCTCGGTGCAGAGCGCCGCGTCGCGGGCGTCCAGCCGCGCTCGCTCCAGCGCGTGCTCGAGGGCGATGTCGGCGAAGGCCCGATCGCGCTCCACCCGTACCAGGATGTGCAGGGCCTCGTAGCGCGCCTGCGAGACCGGACCCGCCTTGAGCACCGGGCTCATCGTGTCGGCTCGCTCACCCGCGCGCCGGGTCGAAGTCGGGCGCCGCGAAGGAAGTCGGCCCAGGGCATGGCCTTGCGGTTCTCCGGCTGGACTTCGAGGGGGAAGAGGAGGCCGGCGCCGGTGGTGATGGCCATTGGCCCCTCACCCTGCCCGCTCCCCGGAGGGGAGAGGGGAATCAGCGTGCCGGGGGCTTCAGCGGCCTCGGATGGAAGGGCCTGGGCGCGCCAGATCAGGAGGCGGCCGGCCGGTGTCGTCAGGGCCGCGCCCGGCCACGGGTTGCACCCGCGCACGCGGTTGACGAGGTCGCGGGCGGGCTCGGTGGGGCGCAGCCAGCCGTCCTCCTTCTTGAGGCGCGGCGCCAGCGTGGCCCGGGCCGGATCCTGCGGGATGCGGGGAAGGGAGCCCAGGCGCTCCAGCGTCTCCAGCAGGAGACGCGCGCCGATCTCGGCCAGCCGCGCCGACAGCTCGCCCGCGGTCTCGTCGGGCGCGATGGCCGTGGCCTCGCGCAGGAGCATGTCCCCGGTATCCATCCCGGCGTCCATCTGGAAGGTGGTGATCCCGGTCTCGGTCTCACCGCGCATGATGGCCCACGCGATCGGCGCGGCGCCGCGGTAGCGCGGCAGGATCGACCCGTGCACGTTGATCGAGCCGTGCGGCGGCACGTCGAGCACGGCCCTGGGCAGGATCTGGCCGAAGGCGGCGACCACCCCCACGTCGGGCCGATACTCGGCGAGGCGCTCGGGCCATCCCGCATCGCGCAGACGCGGCGGCTGCAGCACCGGCAGCGACGCCTCCAGCGCCCGGCGTTTCACCACCGACGTGGCGAGGGCGCGGCCGCGCCCGGCCGGCTTGTCGGGCTGGGTGATGACCGCGACGACATGGTGGCGCGCCAGCAGGCCTTCGAGCGTCGGAAGGGCGAACGCGGGGGTGCCGTAGAACAGGACGCGCAGTTCCGGTCCGCTAGAGGGCGAATGCGTGGTGCCCGGTCTCCTTGGGGAAGCCCTCTTTCTGGATCTTCTTCTTGATGCGGTCGCGCGTCACCGGCGGCAGCCGGTCGATGAAGAGCACGCCGTCCAGGTGATCCAGCTCGTGCTGCACGACGCGCGACGTGAGCCCGCCCGCCTCGAACGAGATCGGCTGGCCGTCGACGCCCATCGCCGAGACCCGGATGGTCCTGGCGCGCTCGACCTCGGCGAAGATGCCGGGCAGCGAAAGGCAGCCCTCCTCCTCCCGCACCGTCCCGGTGCGGCTCTCGATGACCGGATTCAGCAGCGCCTGGGCGCCGCCCTTGCCGTCGTCCATCACGAGGATGCGATAGGACAGGCCGACCTGAGGGGCGGCCAGGCCGATGCCGACCTGGTGCCACATGGTCTCGGTCATGTCGGCGATGTTCCGCTTGATCGCGGGGGTGATCTCGGTCACCGGCGCCGCCACCTGCCGCAGGACCGGGTCGCCGTACAGTCTCACCGTCAGCAATGCCACGACGCTCGTCTCCTCTCGGAATCAGCCGTTTCCCTGCGGATCCATCTCTACTTCTACCATACCGACCGAGCCCCGTCGCCGGCCGAGGAAGGGCGCCAGCGCCGACGCCAGCAGACGGGGCAGCTCGGCCGGGCCCTTGATCACGAAGCGCACCCGGCGGAGACGCGCTCCGGGCGGGCTCACCGAGGCGGGCGGATACACCGTGAGCCCGGGGATGCCCCGCAGGGCCGCGGCACAGTCGGCGGCCAGCGCGCGCGACGTGCCCTCCTCGCGGGATCTCATCGAGATCTCGCAGATCCGACGGAACGGCGGGTAGCCCAGCTCGGACCGGAACCGCAGCTCCTCGGCGTAGAACGCGGCTCGATCCTGCGCGCGGGCGCTGCGGACCGCGTAGTGATCGGGATGCTGCGTCTGCACCACCAGCCGGCCGCCCGGCGCGACCGCCTCCGCGGCCTCCCACAACAGCTGCCACGCGCGCTCGCCGGCCCGGAAGTCGGGGACGCGCAACAGGGTGTCGAGCGCGATGAAGCCGACGCAGCCGACCGAGCGCGCGGGCAGGGTCCGCAGCAGCGCGGAGGTGCCGATCACCACCTGGGCTTCCCGGTTCTCGCGCGAGATGGTGAGGCGCGGGAAGCGGCGCACCACCGAGGTCTGCACGCGCTCGGCGTCCCAGCCGAACGGCGAGAGCCGGCGCCCGCCGCAGCCCGGGCATCGATCGGGCGGCGCGTCGACTCGGGCACAGAGCGGGCACCGTAGCTCCCGCCGATCCCGCGAGAGCGCCCGCGGCACCCCGCAGTCGGGGCAGCGGAGGATCACTCCGCACTCGTCGCAGGCCAGCGCGGCGGTGCGCCGGCTCACGATGAGAGCGGCGCGCCGGCCCTGCCGGGCGCTCTCCTCGATGCCGCGCGTGAGCGGCAGGGTCAGCGGATGATTCCTCAGGATGCCACGAGTGTCCGCGGTGATGACCTCCGGCCAGGGGCCCGGCTCCGCCTCGGCCTGGACGGTCTCCTTGTTCTGCGCGCGCCACCATGTCTCCACCGACGGGGTCGCGGAGAGCAGGAGCAGCCGGCTGCCGTCCAGGGCGGCCCGGCGGACCAGCAGGTCGCGCGAGTGCAGTCGCGGTGCTCCGGGCGGCTTGTGCGCCGGATCGTGCTCGTCGATCAAGGCCAGGGTGGCCGGAGGCGGGAGCGGGGCGAGGAGGGCCGAGCGTGTGCCGACCACCACCCGGCTGCGGCCACGGGACGCGGCGAACCACGCCCGGCGCCGCTCCGCGAGGCCGACGCCGCTGTCGAGCCGGGCCGCGTCGAGCCGCTGCGCCCAGCGGGCCACCGCGTCGCGATCGGGCGCGATCACCAGCGCGACGTCGGACCCGCGCTCCAGGCTTGCCGCCAGGCGTCCTTCGCGTCGATGGTCCATCCACAGCTCGCGAGGCCGCGCCTCACCCGGGGAGGACTCGGCGGGGGGCGAGACCGTCTCGGCCGCTCCGGAGCGGGGGGGCGGCGGCAGCAGCGAGAGCACGGTCGAGCCCCAGGAGGAGAGGCTCTCGTCGGCTGCCCAGCGGCCGAGGTCGAGCGCGGCGTCCGAAGCGATGGGAACCGGCTCGACCGCTCGCTGCACGGGCTTCAGTCGGGTCGCATCTCCGTGCCTCAGTGCGACCACGACGCCCATCCGACTGCGTCCGTGAAGCGGGGCGCTCACGCGCTGCCCCCGGCTCAGGGCCAGCCCGTCGGGCACCAGGTACGAGAAGGGACGGTCGAGCGGGATGTCGAAGATGATGTCGGCGATCACCCGGGCCGACCGCTCGATCTAGCGAGCCTCGGAGCCGGCGAGCCGATCGTACTCTCGCCGCGCCAGCTTGAGGTCATCCCAGGCCATGCGCTTGAACTCCTGGCCGGGATTGCGCAGGAGGAACGCCGGGTGGAAGGTCGGAACGAGCACGCTGCTCCGGTACGAGTAGGTCTTCCCGCGCAGACGGGTGATGCCCTCCTTCGTGCCGATGAGGGTCTGGGCCGCGAAGTTGCCGAGGGCCAGGATCACGTGGGGACGGATCGTGTCGATCTGCGCGATCAGGAACGGGGTGCACGCCGCCACCTCGTCCGGCTCCGGATTGCGATTGCGCTCGGGCCGGCACTTGACCACGTTGGCGATGTAGCAGTCACGCTCGCGATCGAAGCCCACCGAGGCGAGCATCCGGGTCAGCAGCTGGCCCGCGCGCCCCACGAAGGGCACACCCTGCTTGTCCTCCTCCTCGCCGGGGCCCTCGCCCACCACCATCAGGCGAGCGCGCGCGGCGCCCGAGCCGAACGCGATGTTCGTGCGGCTCTTGCAAAGCTTGCAGAGCGTGCAGCCCTGTCGCGCGCGCTCCTGCTCGCGGAGGGCGTCGGCGGGATCCGGGAAGGGGATCGAGGAGAGGGGCAGGTCGCGCAGGCCGAGATCGCGGTGATGCCGGAGGGTGTCGGCCAGCCCGTGCAGGGCGTCCGCGACGACCTCGCGCGGGTCGCTCATCCCCCGGCGCGCGGCGCGGCGCGGGTCTCGCTCCGCTGGCCCGCCCGCAGGCCGAGCACACGGTCGAGGATGGCGTCAGCCACCTCGAGCTTGCTCATGCGGGGCAGATCCGTGACGCCGCCCCAGCGGTCGAGCAGCGTGACCTGGTTGTCCTCGGCGTCGAACCCGATGCCCTTGACGCTCACGTCGTTGGCCACCAGGAGATCGACGCCCTTGGCCGCGAGCTTGGCCGCCGCGTTGGCGCGCACGTCGTTGGTCTCGGCCGCGAAGCCGACCAGGAAGGCCTGCCCCTTGCGCGAGGCCAGCTCGCGCAGGATGTCGGGATTGGGCGCCAGCTCGAGGGTGAGATCCTCGTCCTTCCTCGACTTGATCTTGGTCGCGCTGGGTCGCTTGACCCGGTAGTCGGCGACCGCCGCCGCCTTGATCACGATGGTGGAGCGTCCCAGATGCTGCAACGCGGCCTCGCGCATGTCCTCGGCGGTCTGCACCGGGACGTAGGTCGCGCCGGCCGGAGGGGTGAGGGTGGTGGGACCCGAGATCAGGATCACCTCGGCCCCGCGCCGGAGGGCGGCCGTCGCCACCGCCTGGCCCATCTTGCCCGACGACCGGTTCGAGATGTACCGCACCGGATCGATCGGCTCCCGCGTCGGCCCCGAGGTGACGAGCACGCGCTCGCCCACCAGGTCGCGGCGAGGGGACAGGAGGCGCTCGAGCGCCTCGATGATGGTCTCGACCTCGGGGAGCCGGCCTCGCCCGGAGAGCCCCGAGGCGAGCTCGCCCGCATCCGGCTCCAGCACGCTCACGCCCCGCGCGCGGAGCGTGGCCACGTTCGCGGTCACCGCCGCGTGGTCCCACATGCCCCCGTCCATCGCGGGCGCGATCAGCACCGGACAGCGGGCCGCGAGCAGCAGGGTGGTGAGGAAATCGTCGGCGATGCCGTGCGCCGCCTTGGCGAGGACGTTCGCGGTCGCGGGCGCGACCACCAGGGCGTGCGCACGCTCGGCGAGGGCCACGTGCTCGACCGCGTCGGGGCTCTGCGGATCGAACAGATCGGAGAGCACCGGCCGGCCCGAGAGCGTGCGGAAGGTGAGCGCCCCCACGAATCGCTCCGCGTGGGCGGTAGTGACCACCGTCACCTGGGCGCCGGCGCGAGTCAGCTCGCGCAGCAGGTACACCGCCTTGAACGCGGCGATGCTGCCGGTGACGCCGAGGATCAGGTGGGCGTCGCGTAGGGGCATGACCGTTCTAGAGCTTGGGGGTGTCCTCTTCCTTGACGCGGTAGCCGACGCGGGCTTCGGCGATCTCTTCGAGCGCGGTGCTGGTGGGCTTCTTGTGCCGCGTGTCGACCTGGGCCTTGGCGCCCCGGTTCAGCTGACGGGCGCGCTTGGCGGCCAGGACGACGAGCATGTAACGGTTGGAGACGTTGTCGAGGGACTTCTCGAGCGATGGGAACGACATCACGCCGGCACCTCCATGTCGGGGAAGCGTAGGGTCAATCGGCTCGTGCGGCAGCGCTCGGCCTGGATGATCGTGGCGAGCTGGTCCACCGCGTCTTTCACGTCACGGTTGATGATGAGGTAATCGTACTGGCGCCAGGCCGCGATCTCCTCCTTGGCCCGGCTGAGCCGGCGCGCGATGTCGCCGGGAGAGTTGCTGTTGCGCTCGCGCAGCCGGGCCTCCAGCTCGGCCATCGACGGCGCCATGATGAACACCGAGACCGCCTCCGGATAACGCTGCCGGAGCTGTCGCGCTCCGTGGGTGTCGATGTCGAGCAGCACGTCGAGGCCCCGGCCCAGCGCGGCCTCCAGCGCCTTCGCGGGGGTGCCGTAGTAGTGACCGTGCACCTCGGCCCACTCCGCGAATTCGTCGCGGCCGCGCATCGCGATGAAGACCCCCTCGGTGACGAAGAAGAAATCGGCCCCGTTGGTCTCGCCGTGGCGCGGCGGGCGGGTGGTGTAGGAGACCGAGTAGTAGAGATCGGGCACGAGCGAGCGCACCTCGTGGCACAGCGTGGTCTTGCCCGCCCCGGAGGGAGCGGACACCACGACGAGCGTTCCGCGTCGCTTGATCAGCTGCATCGCTGACTGCCCTTACTACACTTCATATCCGTTCGCCTCGCCTTCGGCTGCGGCTCACCAAACATGCCTTCGGCTGCGGCTCACCAAGCGTCGGCGGCTCACCCTACTCGACATTCGCGATCTGCTCGCGCATCTTCTCGAGGGCGGACTTGGCCGCGATGACCGCCTGGGAGATCTCGAGGTCGTCGGCCTTGGATCCGATGGTGTTGACCTCGCGGTGGATCTCCTGGATCAGGAACTCGAGGGTGCGGCCGACCGCCTCGTCGCCGGCCAGCAGCGTCCCGAGCTGGGCGAGGTGCGCGCGCAGTCGCGCCTGCTCCTCGCTGACGTCGGTCTTGTCGGCCCACACCGCGACCTCGGTGGCCAGCCGCGCCGGATCGACGTCGGCGCCGGCCAGCATCGCCTGCATGCGCTCCCGCAGCCGCGTGGCCCGGCGCTCCACCGCGGCCGGCGCCCGCTGCGCCACCGTCTCGAGATGGGATTCGAGCACCGATCCGAGCCCGGCCAGCTCTTGCGCCAGGGCGGCGCCTTCAGTCTGCCGGCGCTCGAGCAGCTCCGCGAGCGCGGCGCTCAGCGCCTTCTCGAGGAGCGGCCAGGTCTCCTCGGACGCGAGCGGGGTCTGCTCCTCGCGGGTGAGCACACCGGATTGCCCCATCACCCAGCCGAGCGTCGGCCCGTCCGGCAGATCCAGCGTCTCGGCGAGCTGACGGGCGGCATCGGCGTATTCCCTGGCCTGCGCCAGGTTCACGGTGAGCGGGTTCAGCACCGTGCCTTCGGCTGCGGTCAGCGTGACGCTGACGTCGACGCGTCCGCGTTGCAGGGCGGCCTGGATCAGCCGGCGGGCGTCGGCCTCGAAGACGCCGAGCACCCGGGGCAGCTTGATCGAGATGTCGAGGTGCCGGTGGTTGACCGACTTGCACTCGACCGTGAGGATCGTCCGGCCCCCGCCGGCTTCTGCCCGTCCGTACCCGGTCATGCTGCGGATCATCAGGGCCTCGTGGGGAGCCTCGGCGGGAGCATCCGCCGGACCGTGAAGGGGAGCGCAGCGACGACCATCACCCGCGGACGATAGACCAAAAAACCTTATCTGTCAATGTCTTTGGGCCAATCAAGCGTTGACAGTCCGGGCCGGCGGCATGTAGCATGCCCGCATGGCATCGGAGCCACGAACCGGACGCTGGACCCGGCGGGAGTTCCTCACCACCGCCGGGCTCTCCGGCGGTCTCGCCGTCGTCCCGTGGGCCCGGATGGCTCGCGCGCAGGGCCTCAAGACCATGACCGCGTCCCATAGCGTATCGACCTTCGTCTATGGCCAGCACCTGGTGGCCGCCCAGAAGAAGTTCTTCGAGGAGGAGGGCGTCAAGACTCCCGACTTCGTGGTGCCGGGTGGTGGGGCCAAGGTCGTGCAGGCGCTCGCGGCGGGCCAGGTGCAGTTCGCGCTCGGCGACTCGAACCATCCGTTGAAGATCACCGAGAAGGGCAAGGACGCCCTGATGATCTTCGCCACCGACACGCGCTGCTCCTACGCCAACATCGTCGTCCGCAAGGAGCTGTGGGAACGCGGGGTTCGTACGGTGGAGGCGCTCGCCGACTCCAAGCTCGTGGGACGCAAGGCGGTGGTGGCCGCGACCGCGATCGGCTCCGGGACGTACGTCTACGGGGTCTACGTGCTGCAGAACATCACGGGCGCCGACGGCAAGCCGGTCAACGATCACGTCGAGTGGGTAGGCGGGGGCGCGTCCACGACCATGCTGGGCGGCCTGAAGGCCGGCAAGTTCGACGCGATCATGGCGGTGCCGGAGTGGCAGTCCGCCGCGGTCGAGGAAGGCTTCGGCAAGCCGCTGTACGACATCCGGGACGAGAAGGCGTGGAACCGCGTCTTCGGCGGGCCGATCCCGGTCACGGTGGGCTACGTGCTGAAGGAGACCGTCGAGAAGTCGCCCGACCTCGTGCAGGCCTACGTCAACGCCTGCTACCGCGCCCAGCAGTGGATCCACCGGGCCAAGGACGACGAGGTCACCGATCTCCTGTGGAAGCCGTACATGGAGACCTTCAAGCGCGAGGTGGTGCTGGAATCGGTGCGCTACTACCGGACCATCTTCGACTGGGACTTCATCGTCGAGGAGAAGGACTACGACCGCGGCATGAAGGTCTGGGTGCCCACCGCGCTGGACAAGCCGATTCCCTACAAGCAGGCCGTCGACATGAGCTTCGTCAAGAAGGCGCAGGCCAAGTTCAAGTAAGTCGGCGGTGCCGTCGCGCGTTCGCATCTCCGTCCGGGACCTCTCGAAGACCTTCCGCCAGGGTGCTCGAGAGGTCCCGGCCGTCTCCGCGGTGTCCCTCGACGTGCGCGAGCGCGAGTTCGTGGCCATCGTGGGCCCTTCGGGCTGCGGCAAGTCCACCGTGCTCAACATGATCGGCGGCCTCATCGCGCCCAGCGCCGGAGAGATCCTCGTGGACGGGCAACCGGTGCTCGGAGCGCCGCCGGCGACGGTCGGCTACGTCTTCCAGAAGGACACCGTCTTCCCGTGGCGCACCGTCGAGCGCAACATCGCGCTCGGGCTGGAGTATCGCAACGTGCCGGCCGCTCAGCGGGTTGCGCGCGTGCGCGAAGCCATCGCGCTCGCCGGGCTCCAGGGCTTCGAGGACGCCTATCCGGCGACGCTGTCCGGAGGCATGCGGCAGCGGGTGGCCCTCATGCGCTCGCTGGTCATCGACCCGGAGATCCTCCTGATGGACGAGCCGTTCGGCGCCCTCGACACCCATACCAAGCTGAATCTGCACGCCGAGCTGCTGAGCCTCTGGCAGGCCAAGCAGCAGACCGTGATCTTCGTCACCCACGACCTCTCGGAGGCCATCACCCTGGCCGACCGCGTCGTGGTCATGACGCGCCGGCCCGGGCGCATCAAGCAGATCTACGACGTGAAGCTGCCGCGCCCGCGCGACGTCATCCATCTCCGCGAGACCGACGAGTACTCCCGCGAGTACAGCGAGATCTGGCACGCCCTCGGCGAAGAATTCCGGGCGCCCACGCCATGACGGCCACCCGCAACGGGCTGTCCGCCGGCCGGGGGAGTGCGGGGGCCATGTCTGGGCCCCCGCAGGCCTGAAGAAGTGAACGGCTGTCCGCCAGCATGACCACGGACCGCCTGCGCATCCTGGCCTGGCAGGTGCTGATCCTGGTCGCGGTGCTCGCGGCGTGGCAGTGGCTGACCGGCATCAAGGCGGTCTCGAAGATGCCCGGTCTCTACTGGATCGACCCCTTCTTCATCAGCCGGCCGTCCGCGATCGCGGAGCGCTTCGTGTACCTCATGTCACCGAAGGTGCGCCTCGGCATCTGGCAGATGGCACTGTCCACCGTGCAGTCGACGATCTGGGGCTTCCTCGTCGGCGTCTCCACCGGCTTCGTGGCCGGCCTCGTGCTCGGGCGCAGCGATCGGCTCGCCCGGATCCTCGAGCCCTACATCGTGGCCTTCAACTCGCTGCCCCGCATCGCCCTGGTGCCGCTCATCACCATGATCTTCGGCTTCGGCCTGCTCGCCAAGATCGTGCTGGCCTGGAGCATCGTGTTCTTCATCGTGTTCTTCAACACCTTCCAGGGCGCGCGCGGCGTGGACGCGGACCTGATCCACTCCGCGCGCTTCCTGGGCGCCTCCGAGCGGCAGATCATGACCACCGTGATCGTGCCGTCCGCGCTCGCCTGGACCTTCGCCTCGCTGACGCCTTCGATCTCGTTCGCGCTGATCGGAGTCGTGGTGGGAGAGTTCATCGGAGGCGAGTCCGGAGGCGGCCTCGGCTATCTGATCATCCAGTCGCTCGGGACGCTCAACGCGGCCGACATGATGGTGGCCCTGATCGTGCTGGGCGCCATCGGGATCGTGATGGCCCTCGGGATCCGCCAGGTGGAGGCGCGGCTGCTGCGGTGGCGGCCGGAATACCAGAAGCGCTGACCGCGGACGCGGTCAGTGGGTGGAGTAGGCGCTCAGCTCCTCCTCGAAGTCGCCGTCGGGGCCGCCGCCTGCCCGGATCTTGACCCAGCTCTTCACCACCGGGCTGTACCAGAATTCCTGCCACGCCCCGCTCTGCACCTCGCGCCGCGAGATCTTGAAGGCCTTGAAGGTGCCCGCCGGCGTCTTGACGTCCTCGTAGCCCTCCACCGCCCAGATGCCGGTGGTGATGGTCCGCCGCTCCGGCTCGCCGCCGTCGGTCCAGGTGAAGGTGGACGACCACTGCTTGCCGACCTGCAGCGGCCACTGGAAGTCCTCGGGCGGGATCGCGCGCCTCACCACCTTGTCGCCGTTCAGCCGGGCCAGATATCCCAGACGCTTCGTGAACCAGTAGTGGGCGGCGCCCGCCTCGACCTCGTAGGCCGGGTACCCCTCGAAGAGGCCCTCGCGCAGCACCTTCCGGGTGATCGTGTAGGGGCCGCCGGCTCGGCGTCCCGCGTAGGTCCACGCGTCGTTGGGCTCCCACGTCGGCCGCTCGGCGAGCTGGACGGTGCGAGACTCGCCGGTTCCGGTCGCACAGCCCCCCGCGCTCAGGAGCAGGGAGAGCATCGTGAGCGCGGTGATCCGATGGAGGAGTGAAGGCCTCACGAAGTCAGCATACTACGCGAGGCGGGCCACGTAGGGCAGGTTCCGGTACCGCTCCTCGCGATCGAGCCCGTAGCCCACCACGAACACGTCCGGGATCTCGAGCCCCACGTAGTCGAGGGTCAGGTCCTGCGCGCGCCCGCACTGCTTGGCCAGCAGCGTGCACACCCGGATCGACGCGGGGTTCCGGGTACGGAAGTTCCGCAGCAGGTAGGCGAGCGTCCGCCCGCTCGCGCAGATCCCCTCCACCACCACGATGTCGCGCCCCTCGATCGGCTCGTCCAGGTCCTTGCGGATGCGCACCACGCCCGACGCCGAGACCGGGCCGGGGCCGTAGGGCACGACCGAGATGAAGTCCACCGTCACCGGTATCGTGAGGGCCCGCATGAGATCGGAGAGAAAGACCGCCGAGCCCTTGAGCACGCCGATGAGGTGCAGGGGCTTGTCCTCGTAGTCGGCGGAGATCTTCGCGGCGAGCCGGGCCACCTCGGCCTGGAGCGCCTCCCGCTCGATCAGGACTTCGCCCGGGCCGCCGTGCGGCGTGGGCATCACGCGAACCGGGTGGCCTTGAGGAACTCCCGGGACTGACGCACCAGATGGGCTGGCGCCAGCCCGGTGGCTTCTCCCTCGTCGAAGCACTGCGAGATGGTGAGCACCGAGTGGAGCGCGTAGCCGCGCGCGGCCAGCAGCTCGCGGCCGCCCTGCTCGCGGTCGATGAGGATGACCAGGTCCTTCACGACCAGCCCGGCCTCCTCCATCGGCTGGATCGCCTCGAGCTTGCTCGCCCCGTCGGTGATGATGTCGTCGATGAGCACCACTCGCTCGCCCGGCTTGAACTGTCCCTCGATCCGCTTGCGGGTGCCGTAGCCCTTCTCCTCGCGCCGCGGATAGACCAGCGGCACCCGGCCGGCCAGGCTGGCCGCCACCGCCAGCGGCAGGCCCGCGTAGGGGATGCCACCCACGCGCTCCCCGCCGCAGCGGCGCACCTCCATGGCCATGAGCGCGCCGACCTGTTCGAGCACTTCCGGGAAGGAGATGACCACGCGCAGGTCGATGTAGAACGGCGAGACGATACCGGACTTCAGCGTGAACTCGCCGAAGCGAATCGCTCCGATGTCGTAGAGGCTGCGGATGAGGGTGGCGTGGGCGGCCGCGATCACGAGCCCATCTCCGCGAGCACCGCCTCGGCGGCGCGCGCCGGATCGGACGCCGCGGTGATGGGCCGGCCGACCACCAGGTAGCGGGCTCCCGACTGGACCGCCGCGCGCGGCGTCGCGATGCGCGATTGATCGCCGGAGTCGCTGCCCGCCGGCCTCACCCCGGGCGTCACGATCACCCAGTTGGCCCCGCGGTCGGTGCGCAGAGCCGCGATCTCGTTGGGCGAGGCCACGCAGCCGTCGAGCCCCGACTCCGCGGCCATGCGGGCCAGGTGCAGCACGTGGCCCTCGACGGAGGCGGCCACCGACAGCTCGCGGCTCAGGGCGCCCCGGTCCAGGCT